>JAIPFO010000012.1 GCA_021736565.1 Phycisphaerae bacterium
CCAGGGGATATGCTCACTTGAGGATGCGGTTTATTCGAATTTCTCAAGCGGTCTCGACATTCTGACCTCCAGTGGCCGTAATGGCTATGTCCCGGTTCATTTATTATCCGGCCCGCACATTGCCGAACGACTGGAGGTTATCAGTCGGCCCTATGACCATGTGATCATCGACACAACGCCCGTCCTGATCGCCCCGGATGCTTTATTATGGGCCAACATGGCTGACGCGGTGGTCTTGAGTAGTTTTGCCGGTATGTCTGCCGGTCCGGCGCTCAAGGAGGCGATGTCGCGGCTGGCCCAAATTAATGTGAAGGTGCTCGGCAATATTCTCAGCAGTGTACGGCCGGGCAGCGGCTATGGCTATTATGGCTATAACGCCGCTTATAAGTACGGAACGGATAAAAAGAAAAAACGCCGTAATACCAATTTATTTCTCCAGGCAGAAAATCCTTCGGAGACTGACACTAAAAATTCGTAATACTCTTTCTTATGAAAAACTATATATCGTGTTTTCATTTAGCCTAACAGAGTCCGTTTTAAAACATTACCCCAAAGGCCTATTCTGCTTAAAAAACACAGATCTTTATACCATTGAACTATTTGATATTACATAAAAATAATCGCGACGACCTTAGTTGTAATATCCAACACGTCATTAAGACGGGGGGAAGCGTTGCGGGTGTTTTGCTCTATGAAATTTCCAGGGCCTATCGTTCTTTTGTTTCGGAACGTGCATTTACCCTGGCGGTACCCGATGGACTACCGAACGATGGTTTCCAGGCGGATTTCCCCATAATCACCTGTTCGGAGAGCTTGTCCATTAATCCCGGGCCCGTTCAAAAGGACAAGGCCGATCGTTGGGTTTTACTTTCGAATGGCCGTTATGTCACCCAGGTCGATCCGCAATGGCTGACGGAGATACTTCTGGAAATTGACGCCGATGTCACCTGTGTGAATGTCGACCCGGAGCTCACCGCTTTTCGAGAAAAAATACGGCTTTCATCTCAAGGGGATCTGATCGGTATACGGCGACACTATGACAACTCGGCCCGAATGATGGCAACGCCCGAAGACTGGCCGCCCCACGTTTTTATTAAGATCAATACGTTTAACAAATTAAATGTCGCCCATACGCTGCCGTTGAATTTTACCGCATTTATTGCCCGATGCCGGCAGGCATCATTAAATATTCACAGCGTCAGCGTTGCCGGTACGATGCAGGACCTGGATACCGAACCGGGGTTACTGGCATTTGTCGCAAACACCCTGAATTCCAATGGGGAATATCCTGCGTCAAATAACGGACATGTCCGGGGCTATCAATTACTGAAGCAAACGAACTGCCCCGGGCGACTGTTTGGACAGGTTATTGCGGGCCGTGACGTCCACATCGAACCGGGTGCCATTGTTGTCGGCCCCACCCTTCTGGATGATCATGTAAAGATCGGTAAAGATGCCATTGTCCGGTCAGCGATAATCGGTGCGAATGTAACGATTCCAGAAGGCTATCGCCTGGAGAATCGCATTGCCATGGGCCCAGGAGCCCTCAACGGTCATCCGGTTCAATCGGCCGGCCGGAGAGTGAACTATTATCCTCATTCCAATGGCAGTAAAGGCCGCCAAAGATTTTATTTCCGAACATGGCCCTGGCTTTCGTACGGTGGGATCTTTAAACGGTTGGCGGATATTGTCTTTTCCCTTCTGGTTTTACTTTTTTCCCTTCCGGCGCTCCCCATCCTGGCCGTGATCATTAAGATCACCGACCCTGGCCCCATATTCTTTGGCCACGGTCGACAGGGTCGCTACGGCAAAAAATTTAAGTGCATCAAATTCCGAACCATGATGGTCGGTGCCGATGACATTCAGGGCCGGCTGCGCATAAAGAACCAGGTCGATGGGCCACAGTTTAAAATGGAAGATGACCCACGTGTCACTCGCGTGGGAAAATTTCTGCGCGATACCTGTATTGATGAAATCCCACAATTTATCAATGTGCTCCTGGGGCAGATGAGCGTTGTGGGACCGCGGCCCTCACCTGAAAACGAAAATGCCTTTTGTGCCTACTGGCGAGATGCCCGTCTTTCTGTGCGGCCGGGCATTACGGGAATGTGGCAGGTCTGCCGTACCCGTGACGAAGGACAGGATTTTCAGGAATGGGTTTCAAACGATACAAATTATGTCAAAAGACTATCGCCAGGGCTTGATTTATGGATATGCTGGAAAACCGTGATACAGCTAGCTCATGGTCTTATGCGTAAATTTTGACGCCGGCCTCATCACTATTTTTGGCGCCCATTTTCCGCCGATTAAAAGACAATCTTAATAACGATATATTATTTTTGATATGGGAATCAAACATATATTCCCCCCCTACCCACGTAACTTATAAAAGGAATACGAAATGCCAGGAAAACGCATTAATTGGAACGTTATTCTCGTCGTCATTATTGGCCTTACTATTTTAGTCGGTACCGCCATTGGGTTGCGTCAATGGCAGCGAAGTCGAAATGCCAGTGAAGGTCTTAAATATGGCACGGCGGCCTACGAGGAAGGTCGCTGGAGCGAAGCGGCCTCTCAGTTAGGGCGTTATGTTGCGATCCATCAGAACGATAAAGAAATCCTGCTGAAGTATGCCGATGCCTTGTTTCAAGTCAGGCCCAGAAATAATGGCATCAAAGGTGCGCTCAATGCCTATCGCAAAGTGCTGCTTCTGGACAAGGGAAATCTTCAGGCCGCGACCCGCGTGGCAGAGATCTATATGATGATGAATGCCCCGGGCGAAGCGGAGCTCAATATTCGCAAAGCACTGGCGGCCAATGACGACCCGGAAATACGCCACTGGCTGGCGGTGGCCCTGGTCTCGCAAAGACTGCCGGAAAAGGTTGAAGACGCCATTACGCAGTTAAAAACAATACTTAAAAAAAATCTTCAAGATAAAAAAGCCTACCAACTCCTGGCGGGTATTCTGGTTCAGCAAAAGAAAATTGAAGAGGCAACGGATCAGTTAAAGCAGATCGTCAGTGCGCATCCGGATGAAATTAATGCCTACGAGCTGCTGGGCCAGATCGCCGATGGCCAGTCGCCCCCCCCACCCCAAACGGCGGAATACTGGTTTAACCTGGCGGTTGAGAAAAACCCTGAAGCGGCCCAGGCGTATCTTGCCCGGGCATTTTATCATTTGAAAAATAATCATAGCCCGCAGGCCCAGGCGGACCTGCAGCAGGCCCAAACAAAAGAATTATCTGACTTCGATGTTACCCTGCGGCTCGCCCGGGGATGGATCCAGGTCAATGAGCTGGAAAAGGCCGATAAATTACTCCAGGGAATGGATACCGAAAAACCGGCGCTCTGGCAGATGCGTATTGCCCTGGCCCAGAGGAAAAAATCCTCTGAAACGCCGGTTGACGTTGTTACTGCGGCACTGGAAAAACTGCCCGCCACACCCCGGTGGGATTTTCTGCCCTATGCCATTGAGCTGCTCATTGAGACCAAAAGCCTGGAAAAGGCGGAGGCCTGTATTGAAGAGATCATTCAGCAGGATGAAATGCCCGCGCAAGTCTCACTCTGGCAGGGTCTGGTTGCCAAACAAAAAGAACAGTATTATAAAGCAATTGATCATTTTGAAAAGGCGGTCAAGCTTGGCGATAAATCCGTCCGAACACGCTTGAACCTGGCCGAAACATTTTCCCAGGTGGGCGATACCCTTTCGTCAGTCCAAGCGTTGCGGGCCCTGGTTTCCCAATACCCTAATGATTTAAACATACGTCTGAGCCTGGCCCGGGCCATGTTGCAAATAGGAAATGACCTGGAAGCGACCGAACATGTCCGGCAGGCGTTCACCATGACCCCGGCCAATCCGCAAGAAGAGATGTCTCGATTGCAGGTCCAAATGCAGCTGCTGTCTCGCCAGGGGTTGGCTCAAAACGCAACCATCCTGAAAAACATGCAAGACCAGTTAACCGGTATTGAAAAAGCCGGGGGCGATACAACCGATGTAAGGCAAATGAAATTTCAGATCGCCTTGCGAAAAAAAGATTATGCCACGGCCCAGACACTGCTCGCCGAATGGGAAAAAGAGGACCCCGCCAGCCTGAACGTTGCCCAAAACCAGGTGGCCCTGTTGATCGCTCGTGATGAAATAGACCTGGCCAAAGAAAAATTGTTGGCCATGACAAAAACGTTCCCGGAAAGCATGACTCCCGTCCGCTCGCTGGTCGCTGTTTATCTCCGGCAAGAGGATTCAGCCGGATGCGAAGCCACGCTCACCCAGGCGATCAAACGCTTTAAAAAGCCAGCCGATCACCGAACGCTGGCATTTATGCTCACCGATCTGTACCTGGAAATGGATAAGGATCTCGAGAAAGCCCCCGCCGCCAGGGCCCTGACCGTTCTGGACGAGTTAAAAAATGACCTCCCCCGGGATATCCCCGTAAGACGACGACTCCTGACACTCAGGCCGGTGCTTGAGGATGGTCCAAAGGCGCAGTCGCTGGTCGATGACATCAAATCGATCGAAGGCGAGGATGGCTGGCAATGGCGGTATGAACAGGCAAAAATCTGGCTCACCCGCGAGGATTTCAAAGAAAACCATTCAGAAATCGTTGCCCTGCTGAAGGAAAACCTAACGGCCAACCAGGCGGACCTGCCCAGTCGTCTTCTTCTGGCCACCGCCTATACCCGCAATGAAGACTATAAATTGGCCGCCCTGGCCTATAATGACGCCCTGCCCTATTCGCCCAATAATATCAATATCATGGTTGCCGCGGTCATGGCCAATACGCAGGCGGGGGATATCGACCAGGCCGACCAGATCCTTGAGCGGGCCCAGAAGTTAAACATACCCCATCCAGAACTACCGCGACTGGAGTTACAGAAGAATTTTCGTCGGGGTAATTTGAGCAACGCTGAAAAGATATTGGAAAAATTCGTAAAAGATAATAAATCAGACCAGGCCAGCCGCCTGAGCCTCGCGACCGTTAAGATGCGTCAGGGCGATAACGCCGAAGCCGAAATACGTCAGGAAAAATACGCAGAGGCCGCCGAGTTGATCAGGGCGTTAAGAGCGGAATCTCCTAAACTATTTCCCGCCGCGGCGGTTCAGGTCGATCTGTTCATGCGTCAGAATAAAACGCAGGATGCTTTAAGCTGTTGTGATGAAATTGTCCAAACGTTTAATGACAGCCCTGCCTATATGCTTCGGGCCAACACCCTTGAGATCATTGGACGTATAAAGGATATTGGAAATGAAGGGCACATCGAACGGGCGGAAAAAGATTATGCCCAGGCCGCCAAGCTGACTCCGGATGATATCAGTGTGTTCCTCGGCCAGTGCAATTTTTACACCAATCAGGCCCGACCCGCTGACGCCATTATGGCAATAGAAAAAGCCCTCGCCCTGGATCCGAAAAATGCCGAAGCGTTGAAAAGAGCGACCGCGTTATATGTGCAATCCGAGGAAGCCGCCACCGTGGCCAAAGGCCGCGACCTGCTTCGAGATGCACTCAAAATATATCCTGAAGATAACGACCTTAATTTCCAATTGGCCAATTTGTTTATGGCCGATGGCACCCAACCGGCCATCAATAAGGCGACGGACATCCTCAATGATATTGTCCAGCGTGAACCGCGTGCGAATCGCGCCTGGGTTCGGCTGATCCAGTTAGCTTCTCAGCAGCGTAATTATCGAAACGCCGTCGACCTGGCCACCATGGGACTGGCTCATTCACGTGACAACCGGGAATTACTCCTGCTGAAATCACAAGCGGAAGCCATGATCTCACCATCGTCGGCAGAGACCACGCTCAAAAAATTGCATGACCTGTACAAAAATGATGTGGACATCGCGATCCGTCTGGCAAACTTATATCTGACCGAAGGCAAGAACAAGGAGGCGATCAGCCTGCTGAAATCGATCGAGAAGACCGCCGAAACCGACGCGGTCAAAAAGAGTATTAAGGTCGGTATCCTGGCGGCTTCCTACAAAGAAGGCGATAAGGCCAATAGCATCGCTCAACTGGAGGCCATGCAAAAATCGGCACCCGATGACCCCCTACCGGCGATGGCGTTAATGAACTTGTATGCCGATGAGAATAATTGGGAAGAAGCAACCGCCCGGGCCAACCAGTGGCATCAGGCCCATCCCAAAGACACCACAACGCTCCTGTCTTTTGTCAATACACTTCTCACCCGCAAGCGAGACGATCATATTGAAACATGCGTCAAGGATTTACTGGGCCGGATACTCGAAATGGATCCTGAAAACGCCAGAGCGGTTCAACTGTTGGCCGTTTTGGAACACTCGGCCGGTCAGTCCAGCCAGGCCCTCCAGCGGTATCAGAAGCTGCTGGAATTACAGCCCGATAATGTGATCGCCATGAACAATCTGGCCTGGATCCTCTGTGAACAAGAGAAACAATACCCCCAGGCCCTGAAGCTCACCCAGACGGGCCTCGCCAAGGCGCCCAACTATTTCGACCTGGTCGATACACGCGGCGTTATTTACTATCGCATGGGTCAACTTGAGAAAGCCATTATCGACTTTAAGACCTGCATCGATCTTTACCCACGGAGTGCCAGCGGCCTGCCGGGCTGCTACTTCCATCTCGGAAGAGCCCAGGCCCAAAAGAACAAACCTGCCGAAGCCATGAAAAACCTCACCCAGGCGTTGGAACTCAATAAAAAGGCGGGCGGCCAGGCATTAACCCCCTCGGATATCAGCGAAATCCAGAAATTACTCGACGACTTAATGAAGACGCCAGCGTCATAAGTATTTTTGACGCCTGTTTCCCGCATCTTAAAGTCCGATCCTAAAGATGAATATTTACCAGCATTCGCTGGACCTCATCTGGCAGAGCACACTTTGAAGGTTTACCTAAACTTCTTATTCTGCCCAAACTTACAAATTCCTATACAATAAATTTACTTTTGACGTGGAAATCATTGAAAGCAAATTGAGAGGCGACTCTCGACGGTGACCATGGGGTTTACCAGGCCCCAGGAACCCATTTCAGTCACCCCACGGACTCTTCGGCAAAAAAGCCCTGTAACAGCGCAAGACAACAATGCATTCCACACCGTTGTCCTGCACGTTACAGGGCTTTTTTTTTACCCAACGTTCAAACATTGCCTCAATTGCTAACCCAAATTTCGTGTCCTTTCGGCAAAAGTGTATGAAATAAAATATCTCGGTTGATAAAATATGGGTCATCAGTTGCCTTCCGCCGGTATGAGAATGTCAGATTAAAGCCCTGAGAACAAAGACTTACCATATAAAGTCTGAAAGTTAAGCCCAGAACGAACAGATACAAACAAGACCCCGCACGGGCCGACCAATCAGGCGGTATGGCCGTAATACTTACGTCCCCGGGTCACTATACCGTAAAAAACGCTTGACCAGCAGTGACTTACCTGTATCATATTGATGGGGATTTTATATTGAGCATGGTGCCCAATACTGTTAAAGCCCGTAAACAGTTATGAAAATCCGGCAAGCCCCGGTAACCCAGAATTAAAAGAACACTCCCTTTAAAATTTTGAGAGCGTCTTGATCGCATTACAAAAGATGTTATTTACACGACACGAACGCATGAGGGTTATGTCAAAAATCAATAGTAACGCGTAAAAACATCGATTTAACGCCAGAATCAACCCACCAAAGGCAAACTGGCATCTTACAAGGATTATTTTCTATGAATTCAAGAGAACGTGTTGAAATGGCATTAAATTTTGAGCAGCCGGACAGAACCCCTGTCTTTGCCTCATTTGTTCCCGAGATCGAGCAGCGACTGCGAAATGCATCCAATATTTCTGAGGTAGACCTCGGAGTGGCCCTGGGCAATGACATGGTCAAATGTTGCGCCGGGTTGGAAATGAGCTTTTACGGCCAGCCGGAACCGGCATACACCGACCCCTGGGGCATCCGATGGCAATACGTCAAAAACGATTCCGGCGTTTATACCGAAATCGCCGAACACCCGCTTGCCGGGGATGTGGCAAAATTGGATTCCTTTGAAATTCCCGATCCGCTGGAAGAATCTCAATATGATGACTTTCGCCGTAAAAAAGAACTCTACGGCCACGAAAAATGGATGATCGGCTCCTCACAGATCAGCATATTTGAAGCCTGCTGGTACCTTCGCGGGCTGGATACGTTTATGATGGACATGGCCCTGGAGCCGGATTATACTGAAAAACTGATGGACAAGGTCATGCAGTTCCCTCTGAACGCCTCCAAAAAATACATCGAGCTCGGGGCCGATATGGTCTGGTTCGGTGACGATGTTTCAATGCAGACCGGTATGATGATGTCGGCGAACATGTGGCGACAGTACCTAAAACCGCGTTACGCGCACCTCTTTGCCGAGTGCAAGAAGGCCAATCCCAACATTAAGATCGCCTATCATAGCTGCGGCCAATGCACCGATATCCTGGACGATATGATCGAGATCGGGCTGGATGTCTTAAACCCCCTCCAGCCGATGGCGATCGACCCCTTCGAAACAAAAAAACGTTACGGCAAACGGCTGGCCCTCTTTGGCGGCCTCTGCGTCCAGCAGGTGATGCCCTATGGTTCCGTTGACGACGTCCGCAATGCCGTGACAAAACTGATCACCGAGCTGGGTCAGGGCGGCGGATATATCCTGGCACCGGCCCATCATATCCAGGCCGATACATCACTTGAGAATATCAAGGCATTATACGAATCGGCGGGGGTCTGATCGCCGCGTAAAATTTGAATGGTGACCAACCGGCTTCGAACCGCAGGCAAGGATGAATCGTTATGAAAGTAATCCGATTTCCCCGTTGGCTTGCTGTCTTTTTATATTGCACAGTGCCTTTTTGTATGGCCGGCGACACGTCGCAACTGGCGGGCCTCCCCATGATCGTTCGATGGCCCGGTAAGATCAAACCCGGCCCCCCCTCTACTTGCCGCCCGGTACGATGTCCTGCCCACAGTCGCAGAACTGACCGGTGGAAAAACCCCAAAGGGCAAGGACGACTTCAAGCTCGTCGAGATCGACCGCGACAAGGATCTATTCCAGCTCTACCGCATTTCCCAGGACAACCAGGAACGTCACGACCTCGCGGCCCAATACCCCAAAAAGGTCGCCCAACTCAAAAAGATCCTCCTGAGCCAGCTCAATTCGCCCGCCCGGACCTGCCCCAATGTTCGCCAAAATAAAAATGAATTCACAACCCGCAATAGGCTTCCATAGCCCCATTGCAGTTGAGCCCACCCGCCCCACAAAAAACTAAGTCTTTATAAAACGAAGATTTACATCACCTACACATTAAAACATCCCCTTGTTTTAATGAAGAATTCCATGACAATTATAACATGTATCGCATAATTGCCTTGACAATTCTACGATACATCGAAGAATTGTCTATTCCTGATACCTGAAAAATACTCTATAATTCACGGCGAACCGAACGCCCGCCCCCAATAGAATGCCAATGGTATAGCACACAAGGTCACTCGATTTAAATCCAAACCCAAGGACCAGGCCGCCAGGTGTGGTGTGCCTTAGGCTGTCGATCCAGGGCGCATGGTAAAGTTGCGAATATTCTATGGCAAATGAAAATAAAAGGGCCGCCAACAAAATCTGCCAGGTCTTCCAACCCGGTGCAAAAATACAAAAGAGCCAGAAAACCATCATCGCCCACAACGTATCCCCGCCATAGGTCGAAACAAAATCCGGCATCGGAACAAACTCCGACCGTGAAAGAAGCCCACAGGCGATAGTGACCAAAGTCAATGCGATATACAGTAAACGGTTGCGTTTGATATTATTTTCCATGTAGCCCTTTAATTCCACTTCGGCACTGAGAGAAGGGGAAAATCAACTTCTGCTTATTACATATCAGTGTCAACTACACGACAAGAATCCTTTTTTAGCATCAGGAACAACCCTGTTCCTGAAAGGATCAGACCCACCACTCCGGATATAAAAACGAGAAACATTGGCCCTGTTTTTTCACATCCGCAAACTAAATTTTTAAACAACATGTCTCCATCAAATGAAGAGATCACTTTCACTACAGTGTCGCCATCATAAATATTACGGACGGGCCATGTAGATTTATCACTGAATGCCAGCAATGTAACATTGCCATTATTCAGAAGCTCTACGTTTGCACTTTTTGCATCCTTTTCATACACAACATCAGCATTATGAACCTCTACTCCATGAGCATGTCTGTAGGTGACACAAAACGTACCTGCCTGGCCAACCGATGCCCCGTGAGCAACCAATAATACTTCATTTCTGGCGACATCAAATGCTCGATCAACACGCCAATTAACCATAAGGGAATAGCCTACTATTCCTACTGAGATTAAAATCAGAGCAACACCAATAATTTTACTTTTCTTCATTCGCTATTCCCAGGTAACTCACACGGCATCCTTTCAAACAATGTTAATAATTCTACTATGCCATTTTGCATTGTCAAGGGTATTTTGTTTACCGTAATTTGAAGGAAAACCGCTGCCTTCCTCCCTCCGCAGAATCTTACCGCATGGCTTCGCTGCTCTCGCAAGGTGGTATAGTGGCCTGGCAATTGAGAGATCGGTTTTTTTCTCCGCAAATAGTAGCCTTCTTTCTTTAGCTTTTCCAGATAATCCCGCACAAATTCCTTGCTGCCCAGTACGACACCATCAACGAAATACCGCAATCGCTCCCGATTCGAAAAGGGGACATTCGTTAACTGGATTAGATACCGTCGGTACTCGTCTTTGTTATATCGAGATTTCCCCAATGGCCCCAGGTGATTCTGCCGGTACGTTGCGGTTTAATTATGAGGCAGATACTGATGACGCGGCTATTGGCTATCTCACTGAAGACTATCGCTCCAACTACGACAGACAGGACCATAATGGGACCAGGGCCCATTATGGTTATTGACTTTATTTCTTGGCTTGCTATCATGATTTCATGCCGAGGAAAAAACGCATAACTAAAGGCGGAATTGTGTACCATGTCATGAACCGTGCTAATGGGCGTCTTGGAATATTTAAAAAGGATCTGGATTTTATTGCTTTTGAAAATATTCTGGCCGAGGGTATTGATCGATATGGGATGCGGATTTGTGGATATTGCATTATGTCAAATCATTGGCATATGTTGCTCTGGCCGTCGACCGATGATACCATGCCGAATTTTATGCACTGGGTGACGGTTACTCATACCCGCAGATGGCACACGGCACACGGCACCACCGGGATCGGGCATGTTTATCAGGGAAGGTATAAAAGTTTTCCTGTTCAAAAAAATCGGCATTATCTTAAGACTTTGCGATATATTGAGGCCAATCCTATTAATGCATCAATGGTTGAATCGGCCGCTGAATGGCCCTGGAGCAGTATTGCCCACAGGAAGGGGATAGAAAAACCCTTTGAGCTTGACCCAGGCCCTGTGCAACTTCCCGAAAACTGGCTTGAAATCGTTGATAAGCCGCTCAAAGACCAGGATAATGCCCAACTGAAAACCTGTATCAAAAAGGGGTGCCCATTCGGCCAGAACGATTGGGTAATAACAACCGCCCAAGAGCTTCATTTGCAGTCAACCTTAAGAAAACCAGGAAGACCTGTAATTTTAAAGTGACCTATATTGCCTATATTGCCTATACAACCAATATGGGACCAGGTTCCATTAGTTCCATTTGACAGTTGCTTTGGCGGTAATATCTAAAAAATAATATAAATCCCCTTACTCCCCTTGCCTATAGACAAACAGTTATCCTATAACCCCTATATGTTTTATAGGAATATAAAATTTTCGCTTTCCAACGAGTGACTTTCGACACAATGGACATGTGTCATTTAAACTGCTTTTCTTTAGGAGAATACATAATGAAAAAGTATCTTATGCTTTATACGGGCATTTTGTTTATGTCCGCGTCAATAGCAAACGCCGCGTTTATAACAACTAATAATATTAGCAATCCAACAGTCGTTGATTTCAGTACTCAACCGACTGTAGTGGGTGCTTCCGGGCCACTGCAAATAGGACAATTAGTTGGTGCGGATATTACCGTTTCAGGCACACCCAGCGCAAGTCTATGGACCAATTACAATGAATGGCCGTTCGGCACCAATGGAACCTGGGGCAAC
Organism: Phycisphaerae bacterium; assembly: GCA_021736565.1. Classification (GTDB taxonomy): domain Bacteria; phylum Planctomycetota; class Phycisphaerae; order Sedimentisphaerales; family SM23-30; genus JAIPFO01. Next base: position 12,116 of record JAIPFO010000012.1, read on the forward strand.
GGCAAGACATATATAGCGAATAACGTGGGCAATAGTTCTTTATTGTTTTCGTTTAACGACGGCCCTGTCTCAGCGGTAAGTGCGTTTATTAATTATCATCCCGGATTTGGCGACCTGATCATTTCAGCCTACAATACCAATATGATTTTATTAGAATCATATAATGTTACAACATTGGCTGATATAGTTACGCCAAACGGAGTAAATGCTGGTGCAATCAGAGGCATTAACCGGGGCGTCAACGATATTAAATACTTTGAAGTATCAAGTATTTATCCGGTACTGGACGATCTCACTTACACTCACGTTCCCGAACCCACAACCCTGCTACTGGCCTCTCTGGGCGCCGCCCTCTTCAGTCAAAAACGCAGACGCAGGAACCTGTAACAAAAAATAATACAACCGAATAACTTTTTCAAGGCCGTAAGTACATTACTTACGGCCTTATTCTTTTGACTGAACCAAAATGGGACCAGGGCCCATTAGTTTTCCCTGGCAATCGACAAAACAACCTCGGCTTCAAACGGCGAACAACGCAGGCCGTGCGGAATCTCATGCAAAAATTTCGCGTCCAGCGGCTTTGACTCAAGATGATTAAGCGATCCCTTGTCCGAATGTCGGATTCCCATATGTCAATCTCCTGCTAAAAAGGCCGTTTGGGGAGGCCGTTATAACCGGCCGGATATATGGCGGGAAGGCAGGGTCTTTAATTGTCATTCCCCTGTCAACGCTTCCCCACGCCCCCGCGGGGCCTCGAGGCATGGCTCCAGGTCAAAGTGGTGCGTGCCACCTTCTTTGTAAGACGCTTTCATTCTCTACTCTCTGCCGATTTTAATCGGCGTTTCTACCGGATCCCATTGTTTGTTCCACTGAAAGCCAAATACCCACTTCATGGATTTTCAACTAAGATTTTCCACATAACATTGCATGCTTCAGCCCAGTGACACTACTGAGCCTCTTTTCCGGCAGAGGAGATTAAAGACATCGGGGACCTTTAATTCTCCAGAGATCACTCGATTCCCTGTCGGGTCACAATAGGAACATAACCAATCTCCATTCCTTTGGGAGGGGTTACGATCAAGCCAGGATCAATATCTGCCAGTTTGCCAATCATTGGCGGTGGAAGATACTGGCGGTCTTTCGTCCAGTGCTTGTGAAGTTTCTCCACCCGCCTCTGCATCTCTTCACGTTCCGCTTTGGTCATGTCGGCATTGAGTAAGGCAGGCTGATCGGCAAATCGATACCAGTAATAGGTCACTGTACTGCGATCTTTCAATCGAACCTTGAAGGGTCCCGCAACGGGCCCGGGCGTTTTCCAGCTACTCTCCTGATTTTCAGGCGTCACGTAGGTTTTGTTACCGCCTTCGAATGCCCTGCTAAAGCTGACTTTATGCAACCCGGTTTCGGCAGGTACCTCTTCGGGAGCGACAGCAATCCATTTTCCCCCGTCGCTATTTGCTGCTTTTTCATATTTGTAATACTCAGGAAGTGTTACCAGAAATCCGTTGTCTGTTTTTCTCTTTTTGATCAAATCACCCTCCCAACGCACCCGTAAGGTGGCCGCATCGGTTAAGTCTGGATCCAAATAATCGGTGATATTCATTGAGGCGCGTTTTTCCCAGGTAATCGATTTATCAACGAGGCCCCAGTTTGAGCTCACATGTTTTTTAAACTTTTGCATGATCGCCCCTTCCATTTTAATTTTACTGTCAGCAGGTTTCCCGCCTTTAAACCAGGCTTCGACATCGTTCCAGAGCGCCTTCTTGTTATAGACCATCGTGCGGTGCAGGAGCTCGGTATTCCCATCAGGCCCTGCAGGATACTGCATTGGAGTCACACGGGCATATCTATTTCCTTTAGAGTCTTTGGCAATAGCGGAATGGACATGCTGCGTTTCCATCTGAAATGCTTTGTTGGCCGAAGAAGGACGTTGATCTAAAAAGAGTCCTTTTAACCTTGGATCTTCAGCCGATGCTTTTGTCCAAAAATATGGGGTAAAGAATGCAACAGGTCCTTTGAAGTTTCCAGCGTTTATAAAAAGGGTCCAGCATTGATTTCCGGTGGGAACATCTTTCCCGGCGGTTTTAGATTTTGGCTCGGTGAGCGGTAATGGCAGATAACCGCTACCGAATAATTCGCCACTGGTCCCTTGTTTCAGGTTCAGGCCATCAGGTGGCCACACGACCCAGGGGCTCAGTTGAGCGACACCATATTTCCCTTTAGGGTTATCCCAGTCTCTTCCTTGCCCGGCACCGGGTCCATTGGCCCATCCAGCAAAGTTCAGCTGTACGCCGCCCATAATGAATTTAGGGGTTGTTGTGGCATACTCTGTATCAGTCCACCAGCCAAGTCCCCCTTCAATATCTGTATAGAGTCTCTCAACCGGCAACGGACCGTCGTGATGTGGATGCATCCATGTGCCAAATAAGCCTGATTGAAAAGCTCTTCCGGAGTATTCCTGCAACAAAGGATACGCAGCAACATACATCGAGTAACCGGCATTAAATGATTCATCAATTCTCTCTTGCTGCGTAATCAAATATCCACCCGCATATGCTTTTTGGATGCCCGAATCTTTAACGATAATTTCCTGAGCAGAAGCCAGTGGAGCAAGCAACATAAAAAAGAGACAGGAGATAAAAATGTTTCGTCCAATATTTAATTTGTTTACCATGATCGTGTTCCTGTGATAGGGCTTTACTATTTTTTTCTCGGATTTTTGAACGGTAAATTCTATTTTTCTCATTTTATTTATATTTCATTTGTAAGCGTTCACGGGTATGTGGGCCATATTAAGCAACAGTTCCAATCCTAAATGCCCATCTTTAAAAGCATCAATCCTTATTATCACATATTCAAGTGGTAATGCAAGACAGAAAAACACTTTTTTGTAAATTTTCGGTATTTCGATTTGACTAATTGCCTGAGATAAGCAGTGTCTTGTGAAAATTGGATCGTGAACCAGCCCTCAAGATTCGGAAAATCGGCTCCAAATCCTGATTGATCGGGATATGACCCCGGCGTCTACTTTGCCAACTCCCCAAAAAACGTCAAGGCAGAAGTCTTTTTGATCGTTACCGGAACGATCTGGCCAATATTCTCCCTGTCGCCATTAAAGACGACGATCTGGTCGCCGCCTGTTCGCCCGACGAGTTGCGGGGTATCTGCCGGCGGCGGGGTCTTGCTGTCTTTATCAAGATGTGGTTTCTTACTGAGCCCTTCAACCAGAACATCAAGGGTCTCACCCACAAGGGCCTGATTGTCTTTTTCAGATACCTGGCTTTGCAGGGCGAGAAGTTCCACCAGGCGACGTTGCTTGACCTCCGGGGGGACATCATCAGCAAAACGGCCCTCGGATTTGGTGCCGGGCCGGGGGGAATATTTAAAGACAAAGCAGTTTTTGTACCGCACCTTTTCGATCAGCGTCAGGGTTTCCTGCTGGTCGGATTCCTGCTCGCCGCAATAGCCGACGATGAAGTCACCGGCGATACTGAGGTCAGGAACGATCTGCCGGGCCTTCTGAACAAAGTCGAGATATTCCCCCACCGTATAATGACGGTTCATGGCCTTGAGCATTCGGTCAGAGCCCGATTGGGCGGGCAGGTGCAAATAGGGGCATACCTTGGGCAAGTCGGCCATGGCCTGAAGCACATTATCGTCAAAGTTCCGTGGATAGCTCGTCACGAACCGCAACCGCAAAAGGCCGTCGATCTCGTGGACTGCATGAAGGACGTCAGCGAGGTTTTGGGTATGGCCGTTGTGCTGATTTTTCCAGTGATTGACCACCTGGCCCAGCAGCGTGATTTCTTTGACACCCTGCTCGACCAGTCGGCGGGATTCATCGACGATGTTTTTCAGCGGACGATATTGCTCCTGCCCACGAACATAAGGGACAATGCAATAGTTGCAAAAATTATTGCAGCCGCGCATCACCCGAACAAAGGCCATGAAGGGCTTTTTTGTATCCACATATTGACGGGTCGTATCGAGTTGTTCGAGTTCGGGCGACTTTTCGGAAGTGTTCAGGGCAACGCTTCGGTCGTCCCTGGATTTCTTACTGCCAAGATTCGTGGCGGCCTTTTCGATCAGATCGGTCAACTGGTGAATCTGACCCGGCCCACAGACTACCGCAACCTGGGGGTAGCCGTCGAGAAGCTCCTGGCCCATCCGCTGGGCCATACACCCGATGATCGCCAGCACGAAATCGCGATGCTTCAGGAAACGACTGCGAAGCTGACCTACTTTGGAGATAACCTTGTCCTCAGCATGCTGCCGGACAGAGCAGGTATTGAATATGATCACGTCGGCAGATTGAATATCGGTCGTCTTTGTGTAGCCTGCCCGCTCAAGCGGCACCATGACCAGCTCAGAGTCAAGCTTGTTCATCTGGCAGCCCATGGTTTCAATATAATATGTTTTATTCATAGAGTACTTTCGTACTTGTTTATTGTGATAGTTTTATCGGGATGCCACCGCGGGGCTGTCAGAGTGCGCCCCAAATGATGTGACGGACTTTCGAGATAATATTCGAAAGTGCCCATTGGCCAAACAGGCTGCCAATGCCCTCATGCGAAAGGAATTAGGACGCTGGCGTCAAAAAGTGCGAAAGTTGATGCTTGCGTCAAAGTGAACTCATCGAAGAAACGCGACATGATGGCCACATCAGCAGGCAATCTCGACGCGTAAAAACATCGCGATAAATCCAGATTCCACATCCCAAAAACTTAAGGCAGGAATGGCTACCACATCGGGTCCCAGACGGGGAGTTCCTTGGCGGGCATTTCCAGTGTTTTGAGTATTTCATCAGACAGGTAGTCTTTGTGGATAATGACGTTATAGACGTTGTCTTCAAACCAGTCATCGTACATCGTCCACAGCCCTTTCTTGCCGCGATCCGCTCCCCAGCTATTCTCGACGAGCCATTTGACCGGCTTGCCGTCTTGCAGGTCTACGCCAATAAAGGCCATGCCGTGATTCACGGTACTGTCACGGTACAACAGACGCTCCTGCTTATTGAGATCAAGGGCCAGGTCATAAACGGATTCATAATCGTACAGGCCGCGAGCCATGATCCCTTTCTTGTTGTCCTGGTCGGGTGAAACGTCGGCGGCAAAATAAACCGCCCGGTTGTCCAGAAGCATTGCCAGAACGATCTGGCGAAAGGTCTGGATATCGACATTGGCATAATGGGCGCTGTCACCGTCGTGCAGATTCTTGGTCATCGAGATCGCGTAATGTCCTTTGGGCCGTATCGGGTCATTGGCAATATTAACATATGCGGTCAGGTCCAGACCGATAAATTCTTTGTAAAAGGATTGCGGCGTATAGGTCTTCAACGCACTCCACTTCTGCTTGACATCGTAATCATCATCATCATCATCATCATCATCATCATCATCATCATCGCCTTCTTTATCGTTATCATCTTTATCGTCGTCGCCCTCTTCTTCCTCATTATCCGTCTTGATCTTATGACGCCATTGGAACTCTGCTGGCGGTTCGCCCAGGTTTAACGCCAGGATCCGATACACATCAGCAAGCATCTCCTGCTTGGCCGCCTGCATTTTTTTGACCGAGTTTGTTTTTTTGAATATGTCACGCAATGCAACGGCGTTCTTCCGAAGGATGCGGTCCAGGATTGCGTTCATCGCCCCGGTGTTTTCTGAACTGGCACTTTCGGCCATCGCCTCTTTGGGGACCACGCCATATTTCTCCACCAGGTTGGCAAAATTTTCCCAGTAGCCGCCATCCGAACAGGGATTCTTCAGCTGGAAAACCATCTCCCGGTCCATGATATCCCGTTGGCGAAATTCAATGATATATTCCAGAAACGTATTGGCCTTTTCAAGCTTATCCCAGAACTGCAAATAGACATGAGAAAACTCAAAGCTCGTAATCTTCGCGTTCTTCAATACAACCGGCTTGATCGTATTGAACCCGGCAAACATCCAACACCGGCCGGAACTCTTCTGATTACTGATCCCCTTGGTATCGATTCTATGACTGAACGTATCCGTGTGCGAAACCAGGATCTCACGGTTTTCGGCGATTCCTTTGATACCGGTGCTGGTCAGTGCGTTCTGGACCGCCCGACTTTGGGTATCCAGTTTAAAATCACCCTGCAACTTCTTGAGCTGACGAAGGGTCAGTGAGCCGTCGGCGGCACATAACACACTTGAGGTCAAAAAAAGAACGGCCAGGGTCATCAGAAAAGATATTTTACTGCGTTTCATTGAAATGTCTCCAAAATGGTCAAGATATGACTCACACGTCAAAAGTCAACATTGATGCGTAAAAACGTCGATTGAACACCAGAATCATGGTATCAAAACACTTCTGACACTGGCGTCAAGACATTCGAAGGACATCGCCAGGACATCCTGGACGCTTGGACGCTGCCCGGCACACACCGGACAGACACTAGAATAAACAAAAAACTCTATTTTGTAAATCACTTTTTTCCATCAGGGCCATTTAGCATCCAAGACCTGAGAGCCACATCAGGCAAACGTTATCCCCTAAAAAAAACGCGGGCAAAATACCCGCGTTTCTGGTCGATTCTCTTGATATCCACGTCAAAAGTCATCCGCCAAAGGCGGATCGCCCCTTGAGATGCGAAAAATGGGTTCCAAATCCCGATCTATCAGGATTTGACGCGGGTCTCTCTTGTGAAATATCGACGAGCAAGGTCGTCTCGCATCCGTATGCCATTTATTGAAGTTCCTTGATCTTAATATTCCGAAAATGAACTTCGTCGCCGTGGTCCTGGAGCAAGAGCAACCCTTCTTCGGCCTCACCAAAGTTTGGCCAGCGTTTATATTTACTTTTGGCCACCAGGGCCCGCCATGCCGGGGTGCGACGTTCATACTCCAGTACTTTAATATGGTTCAGCCAATGCTCAACATGGGCGCCCTTGACGACAACCCGGGCATTATTCCAACCCGTCATGCTCATTCGTTTATCTTTCGCGATCATCAGGTCGTACAGTGACGCGACAGTCCGGCTGCCAACATTCCACCCCAACTTTGCATCCGGATGATTCTGGTCATCCAATATCTGGAACTCACAACCGATCGCAGAGCCCTGCCCTTTATTCAGACCGGTATCCACGAAGTACTTGATGCCGCTGTTGGCCCCTTTGGATAGTTTAAAATCAACACTGAGCTCAAAATTACGGTAGCCTTTTTCAGTGACAATATCACCACCATACGCCGATTCACCGCCACCGGAGGCGTGTACGGCCAGTTCGCCATTTTTGATGACCCAGCCTTTTGCTGGAAAGCCGTCCATCTTCGCGCCACGCCATCCCCGGGTGGTTTTACCGTCCCAGAGCAATTTCCAACCCTCTTTTTTCTCTTTGTCGGTTAAGGTATTGGGCGTCGGGTCCATATCGACCAGGGAAATGGAAACTTTCTTTGTAGCATACTTTTGAGGCTCTTTCGTGATGATTCGAATGTTTTTCCATGACACCGTCTTACCGACCATGGCTTTATTTTTCCCGACGCTATGAACCTGCAAGGCGATCAGGCCTTCGGGGGTCATACTGTCGTTAAGGTTTGCACAAGGCACGCCATTCAAAAAAGTGCGAATACTGCTGCCAATCGCTTCGACCCTGAACTTGTTCCACTGACCGTTCTTAAAGGCGTCCTGGCCTTTTTTGTTTTCTTTCAACGTATAGAGCCACCCCCGCCGGGCCTCATCATAAATGCCGGCACTATATTTCCTGTTGCTCGTGTCACATTCCACCTGGTAACCATGCACCCGGCCCTTACTGTAACTGTCCAAACTATTACTGCGGATCTGCACGCCGGAATTTAACCCGACTTCACATTTCATATCATATTCCAGGATAAAATCACCATACAGCTTTTGAGTACATAGGAAACTGTTGGGCGTACTGGCCACCGTCGAGCCCACGATCATCCCGTCAACCGCTTCATATTTCGCCTTGCCATTTTTCTGCTCCCAACCGGTAAGATCCTTGCCATTAAAAAGATTCTCCCAGGGCGGTGTACTGCAGCCACACGTCGAACAGGCAACGGCCAGGCTGACATTAAAAAACCCAATACTTAATAAAATAACCAGCAATTTTCTCATCATTTAAATACTCCTGATAAAAAAGAAGTGCGCCGGCCACAGCAGCCAGCCAGTCCGTTTCTCATTTCACATAACCCATTTTCAAAAAAGAAGTTATGTCATTCAAAAACAATTACCCAACATATGAATAATTTCACGAATCCAATGCTACCATAAATCCATCACACTGTCAAAAATTTATCCATGCCACATTTTAACGTGACCAGGAGGTCATTTGGGAGTATAATTGCGTGTACTGACCCCCTCGTCATGAATCTCATGAATAACCATTGACCTTAAGCACCATAAAAAAAAGATAATATCATGCCCATACACCCAACCGCCATAATTGCCCCCCAGGCCCAAATCGACCCCTCCGCCATTATTGACCCCTACGTCGTCATCGACGGCCCCGTAAAAATCGGTCCCGATGTTCACATCTACCCCCAGGCCTACATCTCCGGCTGGACCGAAATCGGGGCCAAATGCCAGATCCATCCCTTCGCCGTTGTGGGCCATGCCCCCCAGGACACCTCCTACGATGGTTCTGAAACCTACTGCCGTATTGGCCAGGGCACCGTCATCCGCGAAGGGGTCAGCATACACCGCGGCACACCGCCGGGCTCGGCCACCGAGGTGGGGGCCAACTGCTATATTATGGCCAACGCCCACATTGCCCACAATTGCAAAGTGGGTGATAATGTCATCATGGCCAACTCGGTCCTGCTGGCCGGCCATGTCACCATCGGCGATAAAACCTTTATGGGCGGCGATTCAGCGGCCCATCAATTCACTCGCGTGGGTAAAATGACCATGATCGCCGGGAAGGCCCGGCTCTATATGGATGTCCCCCACTATATGATGACCAACCACGACGGCCATATTGTCGGGCTCAATGTCGTCGGCCTTCGCCGCTCCGGCTTTACCGCCGATGAACGAAAGCAGATCAAAGAGGCCTACAAAATCCTATACCGGGACACCCGCGACTTCTCACAGGCGATCAAGAATCTCGCCGCCTCGGAACTCACCGAACTGACCCAACCCCTCCTGGACTTCGTACAGGCGCCCTCCAAACGAGGGATCGCCAAGGCACCCATTAAATAATACAGAGCGTCCCAAATAGGACTCCCATGTCAAATAGATGCCTCAATTTGTAGTCGCCGATGAGGAGGCGGCGGCGGCTTGTCGGGCTTGAATGTCCTGCATGATCGCTGCGGCCGGGTCGTTTACCCCCTGGGTCGCTAAGAGGGCCATGCTGTAGCCCAGTCCCGGCATGCCATTGTCCCAAAGCACCTCACCATTAAAGGTCAGGCCAAAAACATGGCCCTTGGCATAAGCGAATACCATCTCGGTATCCACCAGGATATTCACCAGGCTGTACCCCCCCAGCTTCGTTCGCCAGAGCTCCTGCCCGGACCGCTTGTCAATCGCGACAACATGCCCCTTAATACCTACATATAATACATCATTCAGACTGGATTGATCACTCATACACTCTCCTGAGTTAGCAAGAACCGCAAGACAAACGGACGAACCATAACGCCCAGCCTCCAGGCATCGGGCCCCCCCAATCGGGGCCCGTGGCTGGGCCAAAACTGACGGGGGGGTCAAGAGGATTAC
>JAIPFO010000013.1 GCA_021736565.1 Phycisphaerae bacterium
CAATTACAACGACATAGCGAACATCTAAGTGCTTGCAATTATGAGCTTTATGTTACACGATCAGATAAATGGACTGGATATATATTACACACGGCCTTAAGGGACCCTCTGACAGAACCAGCCCTGAAAGACTACCTGAATTGGCCATTTTTCCTAAAAACACATATTTTTATACCATTAAGTGGACATTATATAATAAACCGAGTTGTCTTTCAAGTAGATTTATCTTTTTGATGGATGACGCCAGGGCCCTTCCCGGCGCATCGGGATTTGAAGCTCGTTTCCCGCATCTTAAAGATCGATCTTAAAGCCGAAAAAAGACTTTTGAGATGGGAGTCCTGGCTGGTAAAAACGCCTTGCGATGTGACTCAAACACGGCATCACAAAAAACCACGCCCCCCCCACCCATAGCAGGCTGACGAAATGCGGCTCCGAGATATGCAACGCCCCCAGGCCGGCCCCGGCATAATATGTCCCGGGTGCAAATATCGCCCCCAGAACCGCGGCAACCAGTGGTTTTTCCTGTAAAAACCGCAAAGAACTATTTAAAGCCAGCGAGAAATTGGCCCAAATCGCAATATCCCACAGTGTTGTTAGTGGGGCCGGTATCAGCCAGCGATTAGGTTCAATCGCCCCAAGGAGGATCAAGGCGGTATCCACAAAAAAACCGATCACCATGGTTGCGAACGCAACAATGAAGATTTTGGACATGTTGTGGCGGTCAATGACGAGGATATGAATGACAAAAAGGCTCGTGACAACAACGCCCCCCAGCCAATGATATCCGCGTGCGGCACCTAGAACGCAAGCCATCCAACCCACGTTAACCGAAATGAAATTCCATAATCCCTTTGAGTAGCCACCAATCCATTGAGGTTGTATGATTTTATCTGAACCCATGACATCCTTCCTGAAATAGGAAACACCACGATCCGGCTTTCCAATGGGACCATAATGTATTCACACCTGGCATCGCCAGGATAATACACACTTGTTTATTCGACAGGAATCAGGACTTCATTTCGCCTGAGAAACCAAAGCTCAAAGGGCGGATTATAGCGGGCAAAGATGGGCTCAGCAATCGCGGTTAGTTTCTTGCGCCCCATGAACTCTTCCAGTGAAGCTTTCTTTTCTTCATACCGCGTTGGGCTCCAGGTCCCTGAATATCGGATAGCGGCAACTTTTTGAGCAGGCACTTCTTTCAGGGTCACCGCCGGGTCTAAAGGTTCCGGCAGCGTCTCGATCGTGTATTTTGACGGCATGACAAAACTAATAGAATATCTTTCTCCTGTTTTCTGTTGATTCACCGGAGCGGTCATGGAAATCTTCTCTGAACCTTTCTTTTGATTAACGGGGGCCGTCATCGAAATGGATTCTTTTGTTTTGTTATTCCCTGAAATATAGTTAAAAAGCGCCTTAAAGGCAACATTTCCTGCCTCACTAAAGTTACTATCCACCACCGTCTCTGCGATGAGATAAGGCTGATATTGACGGATTTCAAGCTTCCCTTCTTTGACGAGAACGGTATATTTGGGCTTTTCGATTCCCACCGCACACGACCACAAATAAACAGGCAACGACAACAGGGCTAAAAACAAGACGACTCTGCGTTTCTTCATCATACATCCTTTCAGCATTGAGACCCATTCCTATAAGAATTAATCTCGATTGGTGGTGACGTCAAACGTCAATATTGACGCGTAAAACATCGATTAAAAAGCGGCATCAGCGGGTCAAACAGGTTCGACGCTGGCGTCTCGGTCAGCATTTTGATTCGCTTTTGAAATAATTTTTTTTAACATAATGGTAAATATTATTCGGTGAACGGGAAGAAGGGCGTACCAGTAAAAAATCCCACCAAGCCCTTTGGGTGCAAAGAAGGCCGTTAGAATTAACGTGGTTCTTTGAGGTTCTTTAGGATCAAGCTTAAACTGCATCCATCCCTTTCCGGGCAATTTAAATCGAACCTTAAATAGGAGTTCTTTCGGTTCGATCACATTCTCAACGTCCAGGAAATCAATTTGGTCCCCCACACAAACTTTTTGATCGTTAGACCGAAAGCACGCGTAGCCTTCGCCACCGAACCACCGATCAATTAAGCCTCTAAAACGCCATACACACTCCAGCCCCCACCAGCCATTTTCTCCGCCCATTCTTTCAAGCACTTGATAAACATCGCCTGGGGTACCCGCGATTTGTGCACTTTTTGATTCAATGATCATGCCCTCTTTTTGGGTATAAAATTTAGAGAATCTCAGTGACCCTGATTGAACCTGTATTTTTTTAATCGGCGATATTCGATAGGGATGAAGTTGTTCTAAAGCCTTTCTTACAGAGGTTTTATAATCTTCAGGGATGATGTTTGGGAAAAGCTGTAGCGCATCATTATTTTCAACGATGACCTCATTTTTTAATCCTTTGATCAAGGGAATGGCCATCGAAGAGGGGATGGGCGTGACCAGATGGACCCAATAAGATGAAAGTTTTGGCGTCAAAACCGGCACACGCAAAATAAAACGCCTGAGCCCTCTTTGCTGGGCATAAATAAGCATTAGATCGCCATAGGTTAATATATCGCTGCCGCCGATCTCGATCACCCGGCCGGCCGACTCCTTCGTTTCAAGGCACATGGCCAAATAACCAAGTACGTCTTTTATAGAGATCGGTTGAATTTTTGTAAAGACCCATTTTGGGCAAATCATCAGAGGGACCCGATCGGTGAGATACCTGATCATTTCAAAGGACAGGCTTCCGGCCCCGACGATAACACCGGCCCTGAATTCAGTGAGTGGAATGCCTGAACCGGCAAGGATGCCACCCACTTCCTGCCGGGATCGAAGATGATCAGAAAGCAATGAATCTTGCTTTCCAAGCCCGCCCAGGTAAATAATCCTTTCAACGGAAGCGGCCTTTGCCGCATTGGCAAAGTTCGTTGCTGCCTGGATATCTCTTTGCTCAAAGTTTTCACCCGCTGCCATGCTGTGAATAAGGTAATAAACAAAAGAAACCCCTTCAAGTGCTTTGGCAAGCGTCTCCGGCTTCAAAACATCGGCTTGAACCATTTCGACATCGCCGGACCAGGCATAAATATCAAGGTCTTGATGATGACGCACCATGGCACGAACCTTGTAACCCCTGCTTAAAAGTTTGGGGATCAGATGGCTTCCGATATAACCGTTAGCGCCGGTCACCAGGATTTTCACTTGAGTCTTTTTGATGGCCATAATATCACGTTGATTTGTCATTTTTTCTACCAATATTTTCATTGTTATAGATCACTCAATAGCTTCACGGGCTTTTTGGTCATTCTAAATGAATCTCCGTAACATTTTGAAATCGTTCTACGATATAGAATGATTGGATGTCAATGCAAATAAAGGCACAGGATGGTGAACTGAGAAAAGATTCTAATTGCGGATGTTTGTCAAGGTGAAGTTTCATGAGCTTGCTATTTTTGTTTTTACGCATTTGCCTTGCCGAGCCCAAAACAGTCACCCCCATCGCTCTTCTAAGATCCACGGCTTTATTTGATCGATTGTCGATAAATATTGAGACATTTGAATGAGCAAGAATATTGGCATACTTTCTTGTCGCCTTAGGAGTCGCAAAAACAATTTGTCGCATATCCTTCGAACAGGAAAAAGCAATCAGGCTTGTATAGGGATCCTTTTTTTGCTGAGTCGCTAAAACAGCAAATTTCTGTGAGCTAAAAAGCATTTTAAGCTTATCTTCAATCAAGGGATCGATCTTCAATTTATTTCTCGTTTAAATTAATCATTGGATGTTCAGTTGATGTGAGCTGGGGGTTCCCACATATCATTATATATCTTACCTCCGCTACATCGCCAAGCTTCTATTCTAATAGAATATCAAGTCTTTTTAAAAAAAACAAGCCTTTTGGCTTTACTTTGCCCGGGATGACCGCCCCATGCAAACATGGATACTTTACGGACTATTGCCGGTAGCGGCCTTGTCTTATCGGACGCAGATAAACCCATATCTCAAAGAAAAGGCCGTTTTTTAAGAGATTCTCCATGGACAGTCAAACTTATTTATGAACGGTCGGATCAGGTTCGCACCAACGATAAACAGTAATTGCTTGCAGCTCTCGAATAAATACCTGTTCTCCAGCCACGGCCACATGGCCCCAGGTTTCTTGTTTTGCAACCTGGAGGCGGTCTATCAATATGAACGCTTTCGGATCAGCTTCTATTAGCAGTAATTCTCCTTTTTGATCCAATGCTAAAATCTGGGTGCCATTGGCAACAAGCGAACAGTATTGCCCAAATTTTTCTTTTGACGTCCATAAGATTTTTTTATCTTTCGGATCGATGCAACAAAAACGACGATCTCGACAATGCTGGTAGATGTATTCGTTTATAACGACCGGTGAGGACATATATCCTTGAGATTTTTTATCTTCCCATACTTTGGATACTATGAATGTATCGTTTGTCTTTTTAAGATCATACAATATTGAACCGCCGCCGTAGCTGCTGGTAAAGATCGTGTTACCCAAAACCATGGGCGTCAAAATATTCATACCGCGGAAAGCTTTGACCGGTTGTTGCCAAAGTACGTCACCATTATCAGGATCGACGCCCGCTAAAATATTTCGTGTCTGCACCACAAGCTGCGGTACATCTCGGAGGGTATGAAAGACCGGTGAAGAAAAAGCACTGCCGTACATACCGCCTTCGTCGACCAGGGTGCGCCAAAGGGTCGCTCCGGTGTCCTTCTCAAGCTTGACGAAACCACCGCCGGCCTGTACATAGACTGCCGTATCACTCACCAGAGGAGAGCACACAAAACCAAAATCGGGCAAAGGTGTGCCAAACCGTTTCATGAAATCCACCTGCCATTTTATCGTCCCATCCGACGCGCGCAAACAAACCAGAAAATCACGCATACCGGCAACATAGAGATATGTTCCGTCAAAAGCGGGAGTGGCCCGAACCCAGCTTCCATTACTTGCCGAAAAGAAAGGCGTCTTCATAGCACCGTCCCAGGCGGTCTTCCATATTTGTTCACCAGTGAAGCGATTAAAAGCGCGGACAATTTCCTGTTTCTTGTTACGAGTCTCCACCGTATAGACTCGATCTGAACTCACGATCGGTCCGGAATAACCTTCATTGATCTCCTGACGCCACATACGCTGTAATCGCATATTATTAAGTTGGTTTGGCCAGGGGTTGCCATGAACTATTCCGCTTCGTTGCGGGCCACGCCATTGAGGCCACGTATCGGGGGGGTTTAGGGAAAGTAACGAATCCCCCAGAAGCACGCTTGTGCCGCCACCAAGCAGAAATAGAAGGCACAGGAACAACCCATAACACAGAGAGTTGTGCCTTTTCCTGCTTACCATATCGCATCCCCTGATAGATGATGGAGTCTTTCGCATTTTGATACCCTCTGCCCTTTTCGCTATCACCTTATTCAAAATAAACTCCATTAACTGGGACGTCCCATATCACATTATACATTTCAGCACAGCGACACTGCTAAGCTTTTTTCTAAATGAAAAATTAGATTCACTAAAAACACCAGTGATTTAAACAGATTCGAGGCCAACTAATGATACATCATCTTTCAGATTAACGTGGCTCACCCAGTTATCCAAAGACTTCATTATCATTTCCAGCATCTCGTCAACGGCCAATTCCCGGTTGCGAACAAGCGTTTCCAGTAAACCCGCCTGGCCGAACGCGTTACCCTGGACATCAATCGCTTCTAAAACGCCGTCGGTGTACATAATCAATTTTTCTCCTGCCTGGAGTTGCATTGTTTTTAATGTATATTCTGCTTTAGGGTTTATTCCAATGGGATAACTCGGTGATTCGATTACCTGCGGAGCCTGGTCTTTATGGGTTAGAACCGGCCCTGGATGCCCCGCGGAAGAAAAAGTGAACACTCCTGTCTGAGTGTCCAGTATGCCGTATAAAATGGTGAAAAACATGCCGATCTGCAAGACCTGAGAGTACTTCATGTTCAGCCAATCAAGAACTTTTTCTGGCGAAAGCAGGTTGAGCACACCCTGGTGGGGCTGTAGATCATGATTCACTGAAAATGATTGAAGTGAGGCCCGAACGCCGTGCCCGGAGACATCCAATACATAAACCGCTATATGCCTGTCATCAAGCGGCAGGACATTCAGTGTATCACCCGCCAATTCTTGACAGGGACGAAAACGCCAGGCAAACCGATAGTTTTTACAATCCGGCAGCTTCCTGGGAAGTTGATCCTGCTGCAGTTCTGCAGCAGCAAGCAGATCTCGTTTGAGTCTAGCATTAGCGTCCCGAAGGGAATCCTCAGCAAGTCGCCGGCGTGTAACATCAGTCTGGATCCCGATAAAATGTGTTGTCTGCCCCTGATCGCCTTTCACCGGTGTGATTGAAAGCCGATTCCAGAACGGCGTATTATCTTTTCGATAATTAAGAATTTCTTCAAAGCACAAACTCTCATCGGCCAGCGACTTGCGAATTCTCTTCAAAGCTTCAGGGTTGGTATCGGAACCCTGAAGAAAACGACAGTTGCGACCAATCACTTCTTCGGGGCGATAACCGGTTAAAACAGTAAAAGCTCTGTTAACATAAATAATTGGAATACCTACCTGCCCGGCATCGGCAATCACAACACCTTCGGCAGCTGATTCCAGCGCCCGTTCTTTTAAAAGCAATAAAAGTTTTTCATCCTGCATGGCAAGCCTTATTATTTATGTCAATTTTTTTGCATATTCGGGTGTTAACACTCATGATTTAATGGCATTAAACTATTTTGATATCCGCGTCAAAAGTCGATTTTCGTCTAAACAATGGGCCCTTAAGATACGGAAAACAGGCATTAGAAATACTTCTGATGCTGGCGTCAGCCGTGTCCATTTTATTGTGCGATAATCACAAAATCAATCTACGGCAAGTGATCTGTAAACTTCATCCAGTGCGCGTCGCAACCCCCAGGCTTTCTGACTGGGATCATCGTCACGGCTCGCTTTACTGAGTGCGTCCTCGAGAATCGAACGTTCTTCATCCCCCAGGGCGTTTGTGTGTGATTTCAGCAGAGAACTGACGGTGACTTCATAAATCGCAGCACAGGCAGAAGGTTGCCCGGCATTGAATACAGGTACCCCGCGACTGATCGCAAGTTCGATCACTTCCCTGGCCGTTTCCTCTGAGGTTGACTTTTCGGCTGGTGGAAGCAAAACCATGTCAATGACATGGATCACACCATTAGAAGTTATGATGTCAGACGTGATCACTTTAGCATCGTTGACCTGGAAAGACCCGGCCGCCTGGATCTTAACGGGCTTCCCCTGGAGCGTCCGGGGCGTCTGGGCAGCAAGCAGAATTTCCCCGGAGACCACATGATAGGAAAGCACGGCAATAAGCTTATCTTTATTTTCTGGTTTAAGAAGGTCTTCAACGGTGCCTTTGGGGAGCTTGGCAAAGGCCTGGTCCGTTGGAGCAAAGACGGTAAGAGGGCCCTGGCCTTTCAGTGCATCGACTAGCCCCGCAGCCTTGACGGCGGCAACCAGGGTCTTGAATGTGCCGGTGGCAACGGCCGTATCCACGATGTCCTTGCTTTGGGCTTCGGCTTTACTTGAGGAAGTTGCCATCTCGGCCTTGATCCAACTTAATTCCAACTGGAATGAACCGGGCTTCTTATCCGATAATGTTAAACCAATGCTTTGGATGTCTTTTGCCTTAACCGGGCCAATCCCCGGAATGACCCTGCCAAAGGAGGTAAATACGAAATCCTTCAGATTTATTTGGACTTCCTGCCAGGTGTCTTTTTGAGTCTTCACAGGTGCACGATAGGATGAGGCCGATCTGTCAGAAGATGTCATCAGGTTAACAAAGTAGGTTCTGCCATCACCTTTGAGCCGGAGGCTTAACTGGTCGTATTTATCAAGATTTAAATCGGTCGGCTTTGATCGAATGGAGGTAAAACCGCCTCGATTTTCAAGTGATAAATTACCAGAAAACTCCAGCGTTTTGCCATCAGTAATACGGAATCCACCCTCGGAGATGCCGCCCATAACGCTGTCGTTTACTGAAATCCATTTTTGAGCCGCGGACCTTTCAGAGAAGTCAAACAAGATTTTGCCCAGGGGTTCAGATGCCGTTGCGATGGCCACACCGCCAAAGAAAAGGGTCCATAGTGTTAAAATAGTGACTGAATATCGTGAATATCGTGAATATCGTATGACGAGTCTCATATTTATTTCCTTTAAAAAACATGTTCTTCTGGCATTTACCAGATAATTTCGTAAACCGTTGAACAGCTACGCCACTCACTAACGGCATACACATTAGTATATAACAGCGATTAAGGCAATTCAAGTTTCTCCACATACTCCGACGATTTATCCGCTAAAAAGGCTCTTTTATGGGCCAAAAACCTCCATGGGTACGTTTTATTTCAAATATTATTGATTCCAGCGCTTCTATTAATTTTGGATATTTAATCTCAAACCTGGCTTTAATGAATCTTTCTGAACAGGCTCGCTGGCCTGAAAAAAAAGTTCATCTGCCGAATGCGATATTCGTTCCAGCCAGGTTTACTATCACATCAGAGTCATCAAGACATCTTCCCCATCCGTCGGTATCTTTGGGGTCCCCCCTGAGAACATCAACCGCTCTTTCAAAAAAAGAAGAGGCTTTTTCTGGCCTTCGCGTCAGTGCGATAACATGATGTTCTTTGACAAGTTCATTACACAGGTCTCTGCCGGTGGCCCCCGGTTGCGCCGGCTACGATTATCTTTATGGCCATACCTCCACATATTGAAATAGTTTTATGAATCTTGCAATTGCCTGATCTTGTCAACATAGGCTTCCGGGTTAAACTTACGCTTCAAGCCCGCCGCATTCATATATCTGACCTTGCCGAAAATATTCCGTTCTGACCAGGCCCGGTCATGCTTGCCAAAGCACCATGCAATACCGGCATAACCGTTGGGGTCACGGCCATCCAGTTCATACTTATTGTTCAGGTAAAGGGCCACTTCAAAACCTTGCCTGGGATTCCTGGTCCATTCAAGAATCTTTTTACCCCAGTACATTCTCATATACCCATGCATTTTCCCTGTATAGACCATTTCTTGCTGAGCGGCATTCCAATAGGGGTCATGAGTTTCGGCCTGTTCAAATTCGTCAAGGGCGTAGATATATTCTCGTTTATCCCGACCATGAAAATTTAAAGTATTTCTCGCCCAGGGAGGCAGGCATAAAAACTTATCATAGTTTTGATTGTAATAGACAAAGTTATAGCTCAGCTCTCTTCGAACGATAAGTTCTTCCAGGAAAACATCTTTCCCGGGACTGTCCGATCCCAAAACTTTCAATGCAATGTACAAAGGTGATATCTGCCCAAAGTGCAGGTAAGGACTCATATTAGAAGTGGCGTCAAGGCAGGGATCATTTCGCCCATCGGCATAATGATCCAGTTTTGTTTTCATGAAATCTTTTAGTTTTATTTTAGCCTGGACATTTCCACCCCTGATATTTTTTACTGGCTCAACACTTCGATCAATGCTGAGCTTCGCGAGTGCCAGGTCAATATTGCTTATATCGAAGTCATCGAATTTCATGTCCATGCTGCTGTACAAAGGTTTCTTATGAATTACTGGAACCAGGTATTCAGGCAGCTTTTTATTTATTCTTGGCCTTAAGGTGCCCGCCGAATAATTCTCTTTATCCGAAACTTCCATGACCGGGACGATTAGATTGGTCTCCACT
This sequence comes from Phycisphaerae bacterium, assembly GCA_021736565.1. Lineage (GTDB taxonomy): Bacteria > Planctomycetota > Phycisphaerae > Sedimentisphaerales > SM23-30 > JAIPFO01. Next base: position 9,735 of record JAIPFO010000013.1, read on the forward strand.
TCTTCCAACAGGCATTGAATGCTTTTAGCCACACACTGACGCCATTTTCGCTGGATACGCGTATGGCCGGCGTCAACAACAACACGACAGGCATTTTTAGCCAGTGCGATGACCGCCAACTCCGGAGCCCCATACCGTATCAGAAGTTTTATATTGCGATTCTCCAGGGTCTTTTTGGCGTCGGTGAGTCCTTCAAGCATGAAATGGTAGTGCCTGAGATTTGCTTCCGGATAGTTATCGACCATTCCAAAAACAGCCACGACCGGAACTTCCAGCTCATTGGCCTGCCTGATTGAATATTCCAGGGCATGGTTATATTCGGCTCGCTGAGCGGCCTGCATCCAGTAAAGAATATAGCGTCCTTTACCCACTGGTTTTTTATTTAAGGTCTTTATACGTTCCTTGTGAATCATTTTTTCAATCCTTCGTGATTGAGTACTTTTATATTTTTTTAACTTGTAACAGGTCCATTGAGCGATATCGCTGGGTGACAGAACGCATGCCGGACTTTTTTTTATTTTTCGTGCCTGGATTCGAATGGCTTCAAAAGTGTCCTTTATTCATATTACACGACAAAGCCCGGTTAAAAAAGGATCTATCGAAAAATATAGTGCGAAAGTCAACGGATTGGACATATTCGCCTTTGGCAAACGACTCATACTGATTATAGTCAGCGAATCCACTGTTTTTCAAATTTTAACGCCGGCGACTGCTTAGGTCGCCTTAAAAGTCATTTCAAACGGTATCGAAGGGGCCAGGCGGCCGCAAAAAGGCACTGACAGCGATATTATTCCTGACCTTCACTACACCAAAGCGCCATGCTCATTTATTTTCATGTTTTAAAAAAATAGCGTTATGTGGATTTATGGGCTCCAGAACGCGATAGCACGCTCAACCGGAAGCTTCCAGGCATACCATTTAAGCCATTCACTTTTCCCGATAGCCCAAATGCTTATTCCAGGTGCAAAAAACGCCTTCTGACGTGGCGGCCTTGTTTACCTTTTTTGACAATCAATGATTTTACCTATGAAATCGCCAGAAATCTTATGAATGAGAATTTTTTTTAATAACAAAATATATAATAGCATTAAAATATACCATAATTTAGAAAATATTCTTGATTATTAGAGATATATTAAGTACAATTAAATGTATCATGCTTTCTCTGACCAGTATGAATGTACGATTCTTAACTGTAGTAAATGATGACACCAAGGCCATTCCCGGCGCGCCGGGATTTGAATCTCCTTTCCCGCATCTTCAAAGGTGATTTTAAAAACGAGAATGACTTTTGACGTGGAAATCAATAATCACTTTTTTTAGCACAATATAGCTTGTCGAATTGCACACAATGCCCTCCAGTTATTATTTTAATAAAGTCAATGATTTTTATGCCCCGATGGGTAAATCGGCAAGGGGCGTGTTGCGCGACCAATTACGATGGCTGGTCAAATTGCGATGGGGAGCGGTTGCTTTCATTATTATCGGGGCAAGGCTTGGTGCGTCCAGTACAGACCTGGTGATATTTCCGGTTCTGGAGATCGTAACACCAATCTACTATTGTGCGTTTGCTTTATTGGCGTGCAACATTCTGTATTACCTGCTCAGTATAACTGAAAAAAAGGAGTCGGATCATCGCAACGTTTTGATGGCATTTATTCAGGTTGAAGTGGACCTGGCCATGCTGACGGCCCTACTGCATTTTTCTGGCGGGGTCATGAACCCCTTCGCTCTGTTTTATGTGTTCCATCTAATAATCGCCACGATAATCCTCCCGCTAAATCTCAATTTCTGGATAGGACTAACCGCTATTATTTTATACGGGCTCATGGCGGTGGGTGAAATGAAGGGATGGCCCTGGATGGACCACTACCCTTTAAAATTAGCCACCTCCGGTGCATTGTGGAAAAATTCAGTCTATGTGCTTTGGGCGGTGAGTGCGTTTGTCGGCATGGTGGCTTTAACGCAATATTTGACCCGTTCGGTGGTTAGCCGTATGCGAGCCAAGGAACTTGAAGCGGCTAAAAACCATGACGTGCTGATGGCGATCATTAATGCCATGAATGAAGGCTTGATATTCCTGACCTCCCAGGGAGACATTTCATTGTGTAACCGTTCGGCCATATCCTGGTGTGAAACAGAACGTAACGATTCACATTATAAACCGGAAGATTTCCCTGAGGAATTATCGGACCACCTGAAACGCTTACTACGGCCCGCCCATGAAATAGAGACAGAGTCCCAGGTGATAGAATTTGGTTCCATTGATAACGGCAAGCGTTACATTGAAGCCAAAAGCTATCCTGTCTCTGGTGACCGTGAAGGATATCTGGGGCATGTTATTGTCGGTAAAGACCTTACAGGCCACAAGAAACTGGAACGTGACCTGATCGCCCGAACCGATGACGTCACCAAGATCAATGACATCCTTCGCAAGTCTCATCTGGAGATAGCGCATCGCGAGAAAATGGCCGCTATCGGGCAAATGGCCAGCGGGATTGCCCATGAGATCGGCAATCCACTTAATAGTCTTTCCTCGGTAGTGCAGTATTTGAGCCGTAAAATCACTGACCCGGCCAGTAAGAAGCAATTAGACACCATCAGCAACCAGGTGAATCGCATTACAAAAATACTCAAAAACCTGCTTGGCGTTTCCCGGCCGGTTAGCAATGAATTTACCTGGGTCAACATTAGTCAGGTGATCGAAGCGACCTTGTCACTGATTCGTTATGACAAACGGGCGCAGCATGTGTCAATTGAATATGATAAGAATGCCACATTACCAACGATCTGGAATAATTCTCAATATCTTGAGCAGGTATTATTGAATGTGTTTTTGAACGCTTTGGATGCGATGACCGATGAGGCGAAATTTCAGGAACATACCCTGGGCATTAGACAGTCGGTCGCGAATGATTTGATTGAAATTCGTATTTCGGATACGGGTATTGGAGCTGACGCCGATACGCTCTCTCATGTTTTTGAGCCCTTTTACACCACCAAAGGAGTGGGCAAAGGGACAGGACTGGGGCTTTATATCAGCAGGAACCTCATCGGTGATATGGGAGGATCGATTGAATTGCTGGTGAATCCTGACCGGGGGATAACCGTCGTTTTACGACTCCCTGCCAATCCTGCCGGTGACCTGATGGGAACCAAAACGATGGAAACAGTTAAATCGGGCGAAAACAATTGAGCCTTGCCGGGCAATTTATTCGTGCATAAATAATGGGGACGTTAACTGAAATGATAAGCCAACATATACTTCTAGCTGATGATGAAAATACTTTCAGGGAGACTTTTACGTCAGTACTTGAGGAGGAGGGGTTTTCTGTAACGGCCGTTTCTAACGGGACCGATGCGATCAATGCGCTTCTTTCGCGGGAATACCCCCTTGCCCTGCTGGACATTCAAATGCCGGGAGCCGATGGGATAAAAGTGCTCTGTAAAGCGATGAAAATGTACCCAAAAATGCGAGTCATAATGGTCACGGCCTTTGGCTCGGTTGAAATGGCCGTTGAAGCGATAAAGCTGGGAGCCTGTGACTACGTGATGAAGCCTGTGGTTTTTGACGATATTCTTTCAAAAATTCGCCAGCAGCTTCAGGTTTTGGGCCTGGAAGCTGAAAACAAGGCCCTCAAAGACCAATTGGAAAGCCAGTACGGCCTGGGCAATATCATTGGTAAGTCCCCTATCATGCAGACCATTTTTGACTCGATTAAAAAGGTCGCCCAAACCAATAGTAACATCTTAATTACCGGCCAAAGCGGTACGGGGAAAGAACTGGTTGCCCGGGCGATTCATTCAACAGGAATTTCGGGCAAGAATCGTTTTGTCGGAGTGAATTGCAGCGCCATTCCAGAGCAGTTATTAGAGAGTGAACTTTTTGGCCACAAGAAGGGAAGTTTTACATCGGCGGTTTCCAATAAGAAGGGGCTTTTTGAAACGGCCGATGGCGGGACTTTATTTTTGGATGAAATTGGCTATATGCCGCTTAATTGCCAGGTCAAGCTGCTTCGGGCGATTGAAGAACGTCAGATCATGCCGATAGGGGCTAACGAACCGATCAATTTCGACCTGCGAATCATTGCCGCGATGAATAAGGACCCTCTTGACGAGGTCCATGCCGGCCGGTTCCGTGAAGATTTGTTTTATCGCCTTAATGTGGTGGGGATCTCTTTGCCGTCATTAAGTGAGCGAAAAGAGGATGTTCCCATTTTGGTGAATCATTTTATCCAGAAATACAATATGGAGATGGGGAAATGCTGCCAGGGCGTGACCGAAAGTTGTATGGAAATAATGATTAACCACGAGTGGAAAGGTAATGTTCGTGAGTTACAGAACGTTATTGAAAGGGCCATTATTTTTTCTGAAAACAATCGATTGACGGAATCAGATATTGGCATTGCCAGCTCAACTCAGTCAAATTCGCCGATAGAGAACGAAAATTTAAATGCGTATCTACGCCAGTGTGAAAAGGAACATCTTGAACGTATTTTAAGCCGATATAATGCCAATAAATCGGATGCGGCCAAGGCGTTAGGAGTGGGATTGTCAAGTTTGTATCGCAAGCTTGATATGTTAAAATTATCATAACCCGGCAAGGATCGGGCCCTTGATAGAAAAGGATGTATTATGATGCAATTATCAAAAGCTTCTGGTTATGGGTTACATGCCCTGATGTATATGGTAAAACATCTGACACAAATGCCTGTCCATAGTAAAATAATTGCCCGATCGGAAGGGATTTCCAGCAGTTACCTGACCCGCATTTTAGGGCGGCTTGTTGAGGCTCATATTCTTGCAACGAATAACGATGATGAAAAGGAATACTATTTGACAAAACAACCTGGCGAGATCAATATACTGGAAATCCTGGAGGCCATTGAGGGCAAATCGTTTCTTACAACCTGTTTCTTAAAATGTAGCGATGAGTGCGGAGGGACTTCTATCAATTGCCAGATCTATAAGATCTGGCAACAGTCGATGCAGCCATTGCATGATTCACTGATAAAAACATCATTGGCAGATGTTGCCTGGTCACATCCATTGCACCGTTTTGGTCCTAAAGCTCTGACACCTGCCTCTTTGCATCAAAATAATATTCAAGAAAACATCCGTTACGATAAATAGAAAGTATTAAGTTGAATAAAAAAATTACAATTGGGACACGAGGGAGTCGCCTGGCTCTATGGCAGTCCGAATGGGTTAAAGCGGCGTTATTAACGAAGTATCCCGAATGTGAGGTCACATTAAAGATCATCCATACGATCGGTGATAAAATACTGGATACGGCTTTGTCAAAAATTGGCGACAAAGGGCTTTTCACCAAGGAAATTGAAGAGCAGTTGCTTGATGGAACCGTCGACCTGGCAGTCCATAGCCTTAAAGATATGCCCACGGCCACTCCGGATGCATTGAAAATAGCCGTCATTACCGCCCGTGAGGATCCTGCCGATGCGTTGGTGAGTAAAAATAACCTGCCGCTTGAGGCGATACCTTCCGGGGCGATCGTGTTAACCGGTTCACTGCGACGGCGGGCTCAGTTGCTGCATTTTCGCGATGACCTGAATATTCAGGAGGTCCGCGGCAATGTCCAGACCCGATTGCAGAAACTGGATGACTCCGATGCGGCCGCCATTGTCCTGGCGGCGGCGGGGTTAAAACGGCTGGGATTAACCGATCGCATCAGCCAGCGTCTGGACCCTGCCAGGTTTCTGCCAGCCTGCGGGCAGGGCGCCTTGGCACTGGAGATCCGGTCGAATGACACCTCGACGGCCAAGACGATCGCATTCCTGGATGACAGGATGAGCCGGGCAACAGTGACGGCCGAACGAACGGTCCTGGCCCGCCTCGAAGGTGGATGCCAGATTCCCATTGGGGCTTATGCCCAGATCAATGGAGACCAACTTCATTTAAGGGCGATGGTTGCAGATTTAAGTGGAAAGAATCTCATCGATGCCGAGGCTTGTGATGCCATCGACCAGGCTGAAGCCATTGGCAATACAGTGGCCTGTGAGATCCTGAAAAAAGGCGGGCGGGCGATTCTGGATGATATTATTGAACACCTGTAATTTAAAAATAACCTTAGGCAAAAGCCATTTTTTCGGCTTTAACGTTACCCGTTAAGATGCAGAAAACGGGCTTCAAAAATAATGATAACGCTAATGTCAAAAAAATCTATTAAGTGAATATCTATGCAAAAAAAACTATTTAAAAATTGTGTCTATTTGATTGGAGCAGGGCCCGGCGATCCGGGTTTGATTACCGTTCGTGGCCGGGACTTGATCGCCCGAGCGGATGTTATCGTCTATGACTACCTGGCCGCTCCGCAGTTATTGCGCCATGCGCGTTCTGACGCTGAAATAATTTATGTCGGCAAGCAGGCGGGTAATCACGCCTTGCCACAGGACCAGATCAATGCGCTGCTGATCGAAAAGGCCCGCAATAATAATACGGTTGTTCGGCTTAAGGGGGGCGACCCGTTTGTATTTGGCAGAGGCGGGGAGGAGGCGCTTGAGTTGATTGAAGCGGGAATTGCCTATGAGGTCATCCCCGGTATTACTGCCAGCATTGCCGCTTGTGCTTATGCGGGCATTCCGGTGACCCATCGCGATTTTGCCAGTGACTTTGCCTTGATCACCGGGCACGAAGATGCCGGGCGTACCGGTGACAGCCAGGTGGATTGGGCGTCTTTGGGAAAATGGAAAGGGACGCTGGCGTTTTATATGGGCGTTAAAAACCTTCCGGTCATCTTAGGACGGTTGGCGGAGCATGGCATGGCGGCGGACACACCGGCAGCGCTGGTGCATTGGGGAACGACCACGCGACAACGCACCCTGGTGGGCACGGTCGCAACGTTACCGGAACTGGCCATTGAACATCAATTTAAACCGCCAAGTATCCTGGTGGTCGGCAAGGTCATTCAATTGCGTGATCGACTAAGCTGGTTCGAAAAAAGGCCACTATTTGGCAAACGGATCATCGTCACCCGCAGTCGCAGCCAGGCCAGTGACGTGGTTGAACAGCTTGGACAACTAGGGGCCGATGTGCTGGAATTCCCTACGATCCGTATTGAACCGCCTAAGGACATTTCGCCATTGCAAAAAGCGATCGACAACCTCATTCAGTATCACTGGATTATTTTTACGAGTGTTAACGGCGTTGACGCGTTCTTCGAGAATCTCCAGAAGCAGAATTATGACGCCCGGCGGTTCGGCCATGCCAAAGTGTGCGCCATTGGCCCTGCGACCTCTGAAAGGCTTAAGGCCAACGGGATCCGCCCTGACCTGATCCCGCCGAGGTTTGTGGCCGAATCGGTGATTGAGGCCCTTACTGCGGTTGATGATCTCAAGGGGAAAAATATATTGTTGCCGCGTGCGGATATCGCGCGGGCTGACCTTCCCGAAACCTTAAAAAAACTGGGGGCGGATGTCGATGAGGTCGAGGCCTATCGTACCGTTATGGATGCGTCGCCCAAAGAGGCCGCCCTTAAAGCGATTGCCGAGGACACGGTGGACTGGGTAACATTTACCAGCTCTTCGACCGTACGTAATTTCCTGTCGCAGGTTGATAAGGAGAAACTGACCAGTAAGAAAATTCGTCTGGCCAGTATTGGCCCGATCACTTCTGAAACGATTGTAAAAGCCGGCCTGAATGTCGATGTTGAGGCCGATGAATATACCATACCCGGCTTAATTGATGCACTATGTAACGCGAGTGATTGATCCTTGAGAATTGAGATTGAATCAACTATTTATTATTTATAAGGAACTGAGAGACTATTATGATTGGAATATCTAAACTTTATTGTGGAACCGTAGAACCTTCTGACATGTTGCGCTATGGCCGAAAGGCTAAAGAGATGCCAAGCCATCTGTTGCAATTTTCCGAGGATAAAAAGCCGATCGTGGTCTGGAATACCACGCGTCGCTGCAACCTGTCCTGTGTGCATTGTTATTCGCAGTCGGCCAATAAGCAGTATGATGACGAGCTGACCACCGAAGAAGGCCTGGCGTTACTGGATAATCTTGCCGAATTTGGTGCCCCCGTCGTGCTGTTCAGTGGCGGCGAGCCGCTGATGCGGCACGACCTGTTCACCCTGATCGAACGCGCCAAGGCGTTGGGGATGCGAGCGGTAATCTCCACCAACGGCACGCTGATTGACCAGGAAAAGGCGGATCGTTTCGCGGAGTTGGGTCTCAGTTATGTAGGCATCAGCCTGGATGGCATGCGTGAGACTAATGATAAGTTCCGTGGCAAGCAGGGCGCATTTGACGAAGCGATTGCGGCGATTCGCTACTGCCAGAAGGCGGGCGTTAAGGTGGGCTTGCGTTTTACGATCAATAAGCGAAATGTTTTGGACGTTTCAGATATTTTTGACCTCTTGATTGAAGAGAATATCCCCCGCGTCTGTTTTTATCACCTGGTCTATGCCGGTCGGGGCAGTAACCTCATGAAGGAAGATCTGAACCATGAGGAGACTCGCAAAGTGGTTGATCTGATCATAGACCGGACTTACGATATGCACCAGAAAGGGATGAAAAAAGAAGTCTTGACCGTGGACAATCATTCTGACGGCCCCTACCTGTACATGCGGTTATTGAAAGAACAGAAGCCCGAACGAGCCGCCGAAGTGATGGAACTGCTGAAAATGAATGGTGGCAATAGTACCGGGGTTGGCATTGCCTGTGTCAGTTGGGATGGCAAGGTTCATGCCGATCAGTTCTGGCGTCATTACAGCTTTGGCAATGTCCGCGAGCGAAAATTTTCCGACATCTGGTCGGATACCACAGATCCCCTTATGGCGAAATTGAAAAACCGGGCCGCCAGTTTGGAAGGACGGTGTGCGACCTGTAAATTCCAGGATGTTTGTAATGGCAACTTCCGTGTTCGGGCCGAAGCGGCGACCGACAGTCTATGGGCTCCGGATCCGGCCTGTTATCTCACCGACGAGGAAATCGCAAAGTAACCCCATGACCTCAACACCATTATCCATTAGAGAAACGAATATGATCTATGAATCCAAATAGCCCCGTTCCATTACTCATTGCCTGGGAAGTGACCCGCAGCTGTAATCTTAATTGCAAGCATTGCCGGGCCGCGGCCCAGAATCGTCCTTATGACAATGAACTGTCCACCGAACAGTGTTATAAGGTTCTCGATAATATCGCTGGTTTTGCCAAACCAATTATCATTTTAACCGGTGGCGAGCCCATGCTGCGCGATGATATTTACAAGATTGCCCGCCATGGAAGTGACCTGGGGTTACGAATGGTTATGGCGCCTTGTGGCATGTTGATTGACGATGATACCGTCCAAAAGATCAAAGATGCGGGTATCCAGTGTATTTCGATCTCCATTGACGGGGCAACGGCCGAATCGCACGATGGGTTCCGGCGTGTCCCCGGCGCGTTTCAAATTGCCTTAGATGCGATCGCGGCCGCCAAGCGGCATGGGTTACCCTTTCAGATCAATACGACCATCACGAAACATAATGTTGATGAATTGCCCGAGATCATGAAGCTCGCTGAGGACCTGGGCGTCATTACGTTTAATCCTTTCCTGCTGGTTCCAACGGGACGAGGGAAGGAATTGGCCAGCCAGGAAATCTCCCCAGAGCAATATGAAGAGACCCTCCAATGGCTCAGCGAGCAGAGCACCAAGAGTAAAATGCAGATCCGGGTCACCTGTGCGCCTCATTACCAGCGGATCATCCGGCAAAATATGAAAGGACGGCCTAAAGAATCCGCTACGGATTGCGCCGCGAATACCGGCGCCCCACACGGCCACCCGGGCAGTGAGCAGGGGCATCCCGGTCACCCGACCAAAAAACAGGGGGGCCAGCCCGCCGGATGCATGGGCGGTAAAAGCTTTGCGTTTATTTCTCATACCGGCGTCGTTCAAATTTGCGGTTTTCTGGAGACGCCTGCCGGTGACCTCAGTAAGAATGATCTTGATTTTGAAGATATCTGGTTCAATTCAGAATTCCTCCAGAAGATTCGCGATGTGGATGGTTATGCGGGTAAATGCGGCGATTGTGAATATCGTCGAGTTTGTGGCGGGTGCCGGGCGCGTGCCTTTGCTTTGACAGGCGATGTCTTAGAGAGCGAGCCGTTTTGCATCTACCAGCCCAAGCCGAAAAAGAACATGTAAGCCAGTAAGGAGCGATTGACAATTTTGACCCGAGTTGGTAGCGTCAAGACGCTTGAGGGGTGCGTCATAAATCAACATGGACACATGAAACATTGATTAAAAGCCAGGATCATGGTACCACAATACCTTGGACGTGGGAATCCTTATTCAAATAATACGCCAATGCCCTGCTGGACAAGAAATGAGTCACTAAAACGTGCAAAAATTAACACGATGGCATAAAGCCCAAAAAGATATAACACTTACGGAGAAACACGAATGATGAAAAAAACTTTTACTGATAAAAAATTATTGTCCCTGACCACCTTAGTGTTCATGGCCAGTTGTATTGCCGTTATGACCTCACCAGCGATGAGCTTTAAGTCTATGAGCAAAAAAGGGCCCTGGGAACTTTTGGTTCAGTTGGGTGAGAAGGGAAATCCTCTACGGTTTCCGGTGGAGGTTTCCCAGGATGACAAACCTCTGGATCTTCATAAAAACATCCCCATATTCGGTTCTACGGCCAAGATTAAAATACAGCAGTATTTACCCGATTTACGATGGGAAACCTATGTTGAGGAACAGAAAAACAGTGGCGCAGCGGCCCGTGTTTCGATTACCGGGAGTTCCTTGCCCCAGCCTTTTTCGATGTTACTCAGTACCGAAGACCTCAAACGAAAGACACGCGAATTGCAGGCCGGCAAGATCGGCCTGTTAAAACTGGTTGACCCTGTTCATTATCAGGAAAATATTAAACTGCTGAGCAATACGGATATTCTGGGCATGTTAACCGTTCGGATAAATAACCCGACAACCAAGGATAAAACTAGTGTTCAAGAATTTATCATTTCACCAAACCAGAAAATTACCCTTCCTGGTAATGGCAGCCATATAACGATTCTGGATTATGTCCCCCACTTTACCATCGATATTAAGAGCAAAAAAGTGACGAGTGCCTCTGATGAACCGATCAACCCCGCGATAAAAGTAAAAATCCAGGAGGGTGACAAGAGCCGGGAAAAATGGATCTTCGCCAATTATCCCGATTTAATGATGGGCAATCACCCCGGAAATAATGCCGAAAAAAACACTCTGCAGGTCAACTTTGATCACTTTTCTTTAAAAAAGGACCATTCCACTTATTATTTGATCATATCGCCAGGTCAAACACCTGCATTGCTCAGCAAAGTCGAGAAAAAGATCAAAGTCGAAGCAATTAAAAAAGATGAAAAATATCCGCTGGATGGTGATTTTGTATTCACAATCGACCAAACCTATGAAAGTGCCGCACTGATGAAAAAATGGACTAATGGTTCAGAAAAGATGAACAATCCAGCATTGATCGTGCAATACACCATCGGAGGCGCTCAGGAAGAAGTGGTTTTGGAATTGGGCAAACCATTTCACAAAAAAACAGACCAAGGGACCATGATACTAATGTACCGGAAAGTTGCCGAAGAAAATGGTAAATCGGCCAAACCCGCAATGGGCGGCAAGAAAATGCCCTAAACGTTTGACACCCGCATCAAATGTATTAGGACACTTTCGCCTGGCTTGTAATCGATGTGTTTATATGTCAATATTGACTTTTACTGCAACCATCAAGTAACAAAAAGAACCGGGCGTATTATTCTTTCTGCTCGCTTAAAAAGCAGTATGGGTTAACAACGAAATATGATACGCACGGCAAATGTGGTTTTATATATTTCAAATCCCCCTTTAAAATAGGGGAAAGGAAATTCAAATCCCGGCGTGCCGGGAAGGACGTTAGCGTCAACTCGATCGTCTTTCCAGATCAACGGCAGCGCCCCTTAGGGCTGTCCACTTTTTTGGGGCTATAAATTTTTCTCATATTTGAGAAACAGGCCATTCAGGACCATATGAATGTCATCATGGGGTGGCAAGAACAGAAACCCAAGGATTTTCCCA
>JAIPFO010000014.1 GCA_021736565.1 Phycisphaerae bacterium
AGGACCATAAAGATTACAATAGGCAACAACCACCATTTTTTTCGCGCCTTCATAAAAGCCCACAATTCTTTCATTATTGCTATTTTACTCATAACGTCTAATTCCTTGATTTATTTGCACATAATGCTCTTTAACTGGCCATAAATGACATCCGCAAAAATTCGATTTGCCTTTGCATTAGGGTGCGCATCTGACTTATATATGATGTGTTCAGAAATTCCAATACCCTTAAATGCAGAGACCGTATCAATTACATCAATACCACTCTCTTCAGCCATTCGTTTCACTTCTTCATATTCTTCCCGATATAAATCAGGATATTGCATAAAAACAAGACAAATCGGCATATTTCGTAGCTGACTTATCTCCTGAAATTCATTAAATATTTTCTGGATATTTTCATTCCCTTCCTGTAGTGATACTTGCCCTTCACTCTCTTCTTCTGCGTCTTTATGTTTGTTACGTTTAGACGCCTGGATTGTTCTCTTAATCGAACACATTCGCTCCAGAAAAAAGCTGCTAAAAAACGGAAAGGTGCGAGGCTTCACCTTATATTCCTGGTGATAGTACTCCTCCGGATACATCTGTGTAACTGACACACTCAGGCATACCATGACCATATCGGGATTATAGACCAGCGCTTTGTGTTTCAACGTTGCCAGGTACTGCCTGGTGTCATACCCCCCGACACCAAAATTGATGAATTCATAATCTATATCTGGAGATTCAGCACTCAATCGATCTTCTAAAATCGAATGAAACGCATCCTCAATCGCCACACCGGCCGGCAAAGTAAACGAACTGCCCAGAACCGCTACCCGATAGGTATTAGCGGGTTTCTCCAGTGAATATTCTTTGTCCCTTAAACCCTGTGAATTCGTCTTAAACGGTGCCATTTTAAACCAGGTGTCCAGACCAGGCTTCAATTCATAGATCACCCCCGGTGCTTTGGAAGCTTGAACCACGCCCGCCACTCCTAACGCATGGACACTATTCATTTTCTCGTAGCTAAGACTACTAAAACCAAACAAATAAAATCGCGTGGCCTGCTCCAAAGCCAAAAACGTGATCACCATAACAATCGTAATTTTTAATACAACTTTCGGGATAATTCGTAACTTGATCCGACTCCTGTATTTAATCGCCAACACCCCACTGGTCACACAGCCAACATCAAAACACCAGATCAATATCCAATTCTTCAATTCACTTATCGCATGATCAGGATTAAACAAACCCAAAATCCAGACATTACAAATAACACCTGTACAGACCATCAGAATGCCAATACGATATACTATTTGATTGTTCTTAGAACTGTCGTTCATAAACACTTTTATCCACTTGGTCCCGATCTTTCGGGTTCCAGTAACTTTCTGATTCTTTATCAATACGCATATCCAACAAATCTTTACCAAATAGTCGAGCGACTATCCCAATAGGCGTTACCATTAGATAGAACAACAGGCAACAAACTACACGGGTCATAATCCCGCCCATAATTATCGCCAGCAACATCCAAGCCTTGTGAAGTGGTTTTAAGACATTCGGAAATACAAACCCACCCCCGATAAGAACGGTGGATAAAATAACGAAATAAATATAAGACTCTTTTTCTTTCCAGAAAAGAACGCCACCCAGAATCCCGAAAGCCAGGCCAACCACCAAACCAAAATTCCGTAAATCTTTTTTATCACTTTTAATATTTTTAATTATTTCAATGATCATTACTGCTCCGATCCATCATCAACTTATCGTAAATCACCTCAGCGATTATTGCATTCGCTTTCCCATTGGCATGAGGATCTTCCGGGCTCACCCACATTGTTTCCGGGGCATGCTTTTTCAATGTTGGTAGAAGATCCATAAATGGCACTTCTCCTTCTTCGGCAACGCTTCTGATGTAATCTGTTGCATAAGTAAATTGATAATTCTCAAAGTCATGCATCTCTGGAATATTAACAATATAAAGTGAAATATCTTTAGTTTTACATATATGAATCAACTCCTCCAGCGACGCTTTATTCTTATTCAAATTGCTCGCGTTCTCTTCCGAATACAACCCGGCATAATAATCACACCAGGAATAATTTTTAAGCATTAGCGATCGAACCTTAACAAAACGATCAAATAAAAATGAAAAGAAATAGGAATGTTTAATCGCATGATATCCCAGAGAAGTCTTTATTTCCGGCACAGGCTCAACGTCATTAATAAAGTACATTAAGATCACAATATCTGGTTTAAGCGGCAATCCTTTAAGTTTAAACAATTCCACCTCCATGGTGCTGTTGTAATTGCCAATCCCAGTATTGATAACCTCATATTTATTGCCCGTCTCATTGAGCCGCTTTTCCAGTTTCTTGGAATACAACTCATCAAAAGCTACGCCCCAACCTAACGTAAAAGAATCTCCTACGAATAATATCCGTTCTTTGTCTGGCGTTTTTTCAAGTGGGTATTCGCCATCTCTAAATCCCAAGGAATTCGTCTTAATATGGACCCCGTAAAAACCCCCTTCTCTATTTGGGTAATGATGGAACGGCAACTTTTCATTCTCAAGCGGTTGTTTCAACTTCGCGGCATATCGCCACATCTCCATATTATAATTCGTCAAACGGTCAAAAAATATCCTGACAGTAATCTCGCCGGCAATAATACAAAACAAAAGAATATATGCCACAAACAACATCCTTTTGAACCAGATTTTAAATTTTTCCTGTTTTTTTCTCATCAATCCAGATCAAACTCCTTACGCCAATCACTATCGCCTTCCAATTCTTTCTGCTCGCGTTTATCCAGCAAATAATTCCCCAGAATCAGGTAATCCATTTTTGTTCGCATAAAACACAAATACGCATCTTCCGGACTGCACACAATCGGTTCACCCCGTACATTAAATGAGGTATTGATAATCACCGGACAGCCATGTTTCTCGTCCAACTGCGAGATCATCTGGTGATACAGAGGGTTATCCTCCCGGTTAACGGTTTGCAGCCGCGCCGAATAATCCACATGGGTTACCGCCGGAATTGTTGACCGCACTATGTTTAATTTATCGATTCCGAAAAGTTTTTCCTCTTCTGGCGTCATTTGACGGCGTACTTGCTCTTTTACGGGTGCGACCAGAAGCATATAGGGGCTTTCCCGGTCAATTTCAAAATAATCTGACACCTTCTCCTTTAATACTGTTGGGGCAAATGGACGAAAACTCTCTCTGAACTTGATCTTCAGGTTCATGGTCTCCTGCATTTTAGGCGAACGGGCATCGCCAATAATCGATCGTCCCCCCAGGGCCCTTGGACCAAACTCCATCCGTCCCTGGAACCAGCCAATTACCTTTTCATCGGCTACCAGATCAGCGATTCGGCTGGGCATCTCGTTTTTTTCTAATTTCTTATAGGGTAGATCGTTACGTTTCAAATATTCTTCAATCGCATTGTCATCATATGCTGGCCCCAGGTAGGATCCCCCTTGCATACTACGACCCTCATCAACCTTGCGAGTATTTCCAAGATATTGATACCATGTAAACAGTGCTGCCCCCAACGCACCTCCGGCATCACCGGCTGCTGGTTGGACCCAGATATCTTCAAAAGGCCCTTCGCGGAGTAATCGGCCGTTTGCTACGCAATTTAATGCCACCCCGCCAGCCAAACATAACCTCTTTTGTCCCGTTACTTTATGAATATGTCGGGCCATTCGCAATATGACTTCTTCTGTGACTTCCTGTACCGAACGAGCCAGGTCCATTTCTCTTTGGGTAACACGTGACTCCGGCTTTCTGGGCGGTCCTCCCAGGAGTTTATCGAACCGCTTGTTGGTCATGGTCAACCCAACGCAATAATTGAAATATTTCATATTCAGTTTAAAAGAGCCATCTTCTTTTAAATCCATCAATTCAGAAAGGATTACGTCTTTATATTTAGGCTCACCATATGGAGCCAGTCCCATTACCTTATATTCGCCCGAATTGACCTTGAAACCAGTATAATAGGTAAATGCTGAATATAGCAGCCCCAGAGAATGAGGGAAATGCATTTCATTATGAATATGGATTTCATTATCTTTTCCAACCCCAAAACTTGAGGTTGCCCATTCACCTACACCGTCGACGGTTAGAAAAGCCGCTTCCTGATATGGAGAGGCGAAAAACGCAGAAGCCGCATGGGATTCGTGGTGCTCTGGAAATATGATCTTGCCTTCATAATTAAGATCGCTTTTGATATTCTCTTTCATCCAGAGTTTCTGTTTAATCCAAAGAGGAATCGCCTTTAGAAATGAATTAATCCCTAACGGAGCAAACGCCAGATATGTTTCCAGAATACGCTCAAATTTAATAAACGGCTTGTCATAGAAGGCAACATAATCCAGGTCATCACTGGTAATACCCCGCTCTTCCAGGCAATACTTAACCGCATGGGCCGGAAAGGAAAAATCCTGTTTTTTGCGGGTAAAACGCTCCTCTTGGGCGGCGGCAACTATTTTGCCATCCTGTACCAGGCACGCAGCGCTATCGTGATAAAAAGCTGATATTCCAAGTATATTCACGTATTCATATTTCCTTACTAAGCTCTAATCCGGAAAAAACAGGGAATGTTACTGATACGTTCAGTAATCACATAGGTTCTCTATCGGTCAATCCATGCTTCATCTTCTTTAAAAAATATACCAGAAAAATACATCTAGCTTCTACATATAATCCTCCCGACCTCTCCGTTTCAATATCGTCGCTCTTGCGCCTTATATCCTGCCCACGCAACCCGGCCGTGCATTGCCCATATCTCGCCCTAATCCCGATTCAGTCAACGGAGTACACCGGTAAATTAAACTTAATGCATTCAGCCCGGATCCCTTCACCTTTCAATCATTTTTCTCCGCCACAATATACAATGGCCTATGTTGGGATTGGCGGTGGATTCTTGTGGTGTATTCTCCAAGTAGTGACAGGATGAGGAGTTGTGTGGCTCCTATGAAGAAGATCCCGGCGGTTTGCAGGTTTTGTCCTTCTATTGTAATTATTATTGCGGCGATAAAACTCGTTGCCGCGACGACTAACCCTATCAGGGCAGCCAGGCGAAGTGGGACGTTTGAAAAGCCTGTAATGGCATCAATGGCAAGGAGAAACAGCTTTCCGAAATTGTATTTTGTCTGGCCGGCGAATCGCTCATCTCTATCATAGGGGACCGCCACTTCCTTGAATCCCGTCCAGGCCACCAGCCCGCGAACGAAACGGGCATGCTCTCGGAACCGGCGGAACTGTTCGACAACCACCTTATCCATCAGCCGAAAATCGCCGGTATCAATGGGAATATCAATTTTAGCGATCCTTTGCATGATTCGATAAAAAACCCATGCGCTAAATCGCCTGGAAGCGGGTTCTTCTTTTCGCGTTCGTCGTTGGGCATAGACGATCTTGTAGCCCTGCCGCCATTTTTCGATAAGTTCAGGAATGACCTCGGGCGGATCCTGCAGATCGGCGTCTATGAGTATCACCGCATCGCCATCGGCACGGTCGAGCCCGGCAGTTGTGGCCGCTTCATGGCCAAAATTCCGGGTAAAAAAGAGATATTTTACATTTTCGTGCTCATCGGCCAGCTTCTGAATGATCTCACGCGATGTATCGGTACTACCATCATCGACGAACAGGTACTCGTACTGCTCAGAACTTGACTTTTCCAGCTGAAAAAGCCGGGCATGCAAATCCAGAAGGCATGATTCCTCATTGTAAACGGGTATTACTACGGTTATCAGTGACATAGATTCACACCTGCGATTTTTTGGGCACAACACACGGTGCCCCTACTTCTGCGATTTCATTGCGAAAAACGTGTTTTTAGTATTTTTTGGGCAACGGCATACCATCCCCTTGCACTATCAGGCCGGCAATGGGAATTGCTGGCACAACTCCTGGGTTTCGCTGCGTACCTGGCTTATCACCTTCTGGTCGCCCTGGCTGGAGAGTAGCTTATCAATCCAATTGGCGATCTGCCGCATATGATCTTCTTTGAGGCCGCGAGTTGTTAAAGCAGGTGTGCCGATACGAACACCACTGGCATCCATCGCCTTGCGAGTATCAAAAGGCAACAAGTTCTTATTGACCACAATACCCCCGAGTCCAAGCAAATCTTCAGCCTGTGCACCGGTCAAATTGGCATCATACGGCCTTAAGTCCAGCAATATTAAGTGGTTATCCGATCCACCTGAACACAGGCTAAACCCTTTACTCACCAGTTCTTCGGCCAGGGCATTACAGTTTTTCAGCACCTGCTCCATGTAAGTTTTAAACTCAGGCTTGAGTGCTTCGCCAAAGGCCACCGCCTTGGCAGCGACAATATGGCATAACGGTCCGCCCTGCATCCCTGGGAACACCGCCGAATTAATGGCCCGGGTATTCTCATCTTTACACATCGTAATCCCACCTCGGGGCCCTCGCAGGGTTTTATGAGTCGTGCTCGTGACATAATCACAGACGGGAATGGGGTCTGGATGAAGCCCTGTGCACACCAAACCGGCGACATGGGCGATATCGGCCAATATTTTAGCACCATTGGAATGAGCAATTTCTGCCAGTTTATCGAAGTCGATCTTACGGGGATAAGCACTCGCACCACAAACGATCAGCTTGGGCTTATGCGCTTTTGCCAGGGCATTTACCTGGTCATAATCAATGGTTTGCGTATCTTCTTTTACGCCGTAACTCACGAAATTATAAAGCTTTCCGCTAAAATTAATCTTAAACCCGTGACTGAGATGCCCCCCATGTGCCAGGTCCATCGCCAGTGCGGTATCGCCCGCTTGCAGCGAGGCAAAATAGACCGCCATATTCGCCTGGGCACCCGAATGAGGCTGGACATTGACATGATCACAGCCAAAAAGATCCTTACACCGTTGGATGGCCAGTGTTTCAATCTGATCAACCTGCTCACACCCCCCATAATATCGTTTTCCGGGCAGGCCTTCGGCATATTTATTCGTTAAACAGCTACCGGCTGCCGCTAAAACAGCCGGCGAGGTATGATTTTCCGAGGCAATCATCTCCAAAACATTCTGCTGACGATTTTCTTCCCGGGCAATTAAACCGTAAACTTCCGGGTCGCTTTTTTCAAGGTATCCTGGGGATCCAAACATATCAATAGCTCCTATTTCGACTTTTGCACTTTCCAGTGCCCTGACAGCCCTGCGGCCATAACTGATTCACTCTAAAACAATAAAAAAGTACGAATGCACTCTCCTTTTGATGACTTGTACATTCATGCCACTGCAGATAAAATATCAGCATACCATTTTATCTATTATATCCCAGTAAGCAAGTAAATAACCCAGCGCATGGAACAGACGACAGTATCTTATCAATAACGGGTTGCTGACAATTGACTTATCGCTGCAACCACCGCATTTTCCACCCGCAAAGTCCATGGTCCAAGGCAATATCGCTCAAAACCGATCGCCTCCATAAGGTCTTCTTCAAACGGCACCCACCCCCCTTCCGGGCCGATAGCCACCAGGATTTGGCCGGTAGGCCTGCTGGTTAGAATATCAGCAATTCTCTGCTCGCTCCCCAGGTCAGGCAGTAGTTTCAAGCAGACCTCTGAATTCCCCGACAGAATACCAGGAAGCTCATCCTGGAAAAACTTCTTAAAGTACTTATGTATAAAGACTTGCGGCATAATCGTCCGCCGGCCCTGGCTCAATCCCTCGATCAGGAACCGCCTCAAATTGCTTTCCTCCAGCAGGGGAGAATGAAAATAGCTTTTTTCCACCCGATTCGCCCGGACGAGGTACAAATTCCGGACCCCCATGGTCGCGCAACTCTGCAAAACCTTTTTCAAAGTCTGAGGCCGGGGCAGGGCACATATAATGTCAATCGCCGGCTCATCAAGGGGCAATTCTTCCTCCCAGGTCGCACAAACCATCACTTTCCCGGGGCTCATCCGGGTAATTACACCACAACCCTGCGGGCCATTTAGAAGCCCGATACGGATCACATCGCCCACCTTTGCCCTTAGGACAGCCTGAATATGCTCGGCCCGCTCCCCCGATATGTCGTACTCATTATCAGCAAGACAACTATCCGTGCGGTCACGTTTCTCTAAAATTATCAGATTCACACAAGGCTCCCAGCTACGATACATGCGTCAAAAGTCGTTTTTTTATCTAAAATCACTTTCTAAAATGCAGAAAACAGGCCTCAAAAACACTTTTGACGCTGAAGCCATCATAAATCATTTCACCAAAAAGTAACAATTAAATCTTTCCCCAACTTAAACGCTTCACATACGGCGAGCGTACAGGACCGCTGCGGGCTCATTTTGTGCGATGGTTCGACCATAATGGTGATGGTAACTTTTCCCGGAGTACGCCTGATGGGCCGGTTGGCGATTGGGGCCCGATGGCCCTTGGCGTGTCAAACATGAATGCGGCTTGAACGCCCTGATTGCTTGATATTCTTGGAGGTAATAATTCTCAAACATAACTGCAATACGGCCCCGGTGATCGCGATAAAGGTAATCGCTAACCCTGCGGCTGCCCCCCCACTCCAAAACCACCCGCCCAGAATGTTCGCCTTCAATAACCCGATGGGGATTGCGGTGACCGCTGCAATGGCCGCCAGGGACTTGATGGTATCAATTCGATGCCATGGGGATGTCATGGCCTTTTTTTGCGATTCCCACCGCAGCCATACAGTCGCGCCGACCAGCCAGGTCAGTCCGACGTGTCCGGTCCAGAGACCACAGAGGAATCGCCAGGTGGGGCTGGGATCAAACACATGGAGGCCGCCGGCCATGGCAGTTAGCAGCATGATGCTGTGGAGGATGATCACAGGGGTAGCGGGCAACCCCTTACGCCATGATCTAGAGAGACATAGCCACAGGGCGGTTAGCAGCACGCCGATGTACAGGCCCAGACATCGCTGGCAGAGCGGCAGGATCTCCCCGGCGATCTCAAATGAGCGTCCCTGGCCGCAGAAATGTGAGAATAGTTCTTGCATGGTTATTATCTAACGGTGTTGACATCAAGAAAGATACCATCGGGTTGCTGCGCAAACTGCTGCCACCCATTAGGGATTCACGGCGGGTAAGTTTTTAGTGCTGACGGCCTTACCATCCGGCGTGTAGAACTCGATGGCAGTTACGGTTGGGTGATCGGCTTTGATTTCTGTGATTCTTTTGAATGCCACCTGGCTTGAATCCGGTGTGAAGACCGACTGGACGAGAATATTCTTTTCTTCTTGTTCGATGTGTTTGAGTACTTTTCCTTTTGCGGTCATAAAGAATATATTCTTCATAAACGCAATGACCATAGATTTTCCGTCGGGTGAGAGGGCCAGCTCGCCAGTAGCCTTGTTTTCATCATCAAGTGGCGGCAGTTGCAGATCCAACGTTCTTATTAACTCACCATTCGTGTTGCAGAAGGCCAGCTGACTCATAAATTTCCCATTTTCAGTCTTTTTTGGGACCAGCAATGCCAGTGTTTGACTATCTATCCAGACCATACCACTCAGTGAAGGGGCTTCTTCAAGCCGCTGGTATATCGTTCGCCGGCCATCGGTATTGACAAGGACCAGGACGGGGTCTTTATCGCCGGTGAGGACTGCCAGGCGTTTCCCGTCAGGCGAAAGGGCCATGGGCGTCACACCAAACTTACCCGCTCCCACCGGCCCGGCGACTATCCGCTGTTCTTTGGTTTTAATATTCACGCCATAGACCATCCGGCCGGCAGGGACATAAACCCACTGGGAATCGGGGCTAAAGACCGGCTGGCAGGTCAGGTAGGCCATCATGACATTATCACTTAACGCCATATTCACCCCTGTCTGGCTGATGACTTTATCGGTTTTGGTATCCCGTACGATGAGTTTGGCGGGCAGCTCTGGTGGTGCGAGGATATAATGCTTATAGAGTTCAAAATTGCTTTCAATATCAGGGAGGGCCATGAGATTAGTATCAGGGGCTTTTTCTTTGGGCGGGTCACTTTGATATAAACCTTTTAGTGCCTCTTGTGATTCTTTTTCGATGCGTTTCAGTTCAGTTTCATATTTCCCCATTTGCTCAAATTGCTTGCGATTATCTTCGGTCAATAGCGGCACTTTCAAATAGGCAATATAGGCACCATCGGAGCTATAGCATGGGGCTGAGAGCATGTAATCTTTGGTTTGCTCGATAACTTGAAAGTCTTTTTGGTCTTTGAGTACCATCAGGCGAAAGAGATTTTTCCCCGCAATGAGACCATCATCAACGTCATAGGGTTCCATCGTTACAAATGCCAGGTTCTTGCCGTCGGGCGAGAAGGCCATTGGGCTTTCGGTGCAGGCCAGCATGTGCCAGACAAACGCACCGGCGGCGATCGTAATGGCTAATGCAGCTTTCCATGAACGACTTGTGTTTGTTACTTGTTGTACCATAACGGTCTCCTTGAATAAAGTGATGGTTGTTTGTCTTTGGGATTAAATAAAGCCCTTACGAGGCTCGTCAGAGCGATCTGGGTTCCCTTGCCCAGTAGCGACCGGTAGATTTGTCGTTTCCGCCGATCGGGTTCAAATAACATTCTCACCCCCCGCTTAAACCGTTCTTTGGTGGGGTTCAGCATGATCTTCCAGTACACATTTTCCAGCTGGCGCAGGTTCATGGTATCGGTTCTACAAACGGGCGTATGAAAATTATAGCTGGCCAGGTCCTTATTTTCCACATAGCCCTTTTGGGTTAATTCCCGGGTGGTGGCGGTTCCGGGATTGGGCGTTAGCGGCATGATAAAACAGTAATCGGCACCTATTTTGTATTGTGCGTTGGTGAGTCGTTTAATGGATTGAAGGGTATCGCCCGGCAGGCCGTAGATCATGGTGCCTATGGTATAGACCTGGGGATACCGGCGGCGAAATATATCAAACGCCTCCCGGCATATCTCGGCGTTATTGTTGTGCTTATTCAACTGGGATAGCCCGCCCTGATCGTCGCGTTCGATACCGATCATGACCTGACGCAATCCGGCCCGGACCAGTTTTTCGAGTACCCCCAGTTTTTCGTCCCGAACAACGCCATCAGCCCGCAGCCAGGCGGTATGAACCGTTTTAGGACCACCCGCCCCCACCATATCCGAGCCCAACATCAATTCAGCCCACTGATCAGACCAGTCAGGAAAAGCATTGAATGTAGGGTCCACCCAGCCAAATGTCCGACGGCCAAAGCGTTTATACAGGTATTCCACCTCGTCGAAACTGCGCTGAGGACTTTTTGTCCGCCAGCAGGACCGAAACTCGCCGTTGCCGTTAATCGTCTGGCCAAAATGCTTCCATAAGATACAGAATCCGCAATTATCCGTGCATCCGCGGGAATGTTCGATACTCACCAGGTTCGGGTGGTTATGGGAGTTTCGGCCGTAATTGGCCATATCGATCAGATCGTAGGCGGGTGTGGGCAGGGAGTCCATATCGTCAACAAGCCGCCGCATAGGGGTAAGACAAACTTCGCCCTGATCTAAAAATGCCAACCCCTCAATATCAGACCATTGGTTGGGAGTGTCGATTTTTTTCAGCCATTCAACAAATGTCCGTTCGCCCTCGCCCCGCACAATCACATCAATAAGCCCCGTTTTAAGGCTTTTTTCAATCGCATAGGCAAAATAGACCCCGCCGGCCACCACCGTGCAATCCGGCCATAAGTCCTTAACCAGACCCGCCGCCCGCAGGGCTTCATGGGCCGAAACTGCCTCATCACCTACCCCCAGAACATCAATTCGCCGCTCCCCCAGCCGACGGGCAAGCGTCTGCCAGCCCATTTTCTCACCGGGAGCATCCCAAACCTCAATCTCAACATCACCACCAAACGACTCACGCACCGCCCCGGCAAGGCATAAAAGCCCCAACGGCTGCCAGAAAGCGGAAGTTTCGCTATTGAATGGCCAAACATAGCGAGGCGGTCGTAGTAATAATACACGCATAATTTCTAACTCAAAAAGAATGTTTCAAATTTTGCAATGTCTAATTATAATCCATACAACTAATATTCGCCAGATAAGGATATTTCTGACACTCTATTTTTGAAATGAGTTTAATTTAGCTAAAGAAACCCCCTAAACCATTACAATACAGAGACTTATCCAACGAATACACTTTCGAGGGAAAATAATTTCGTGCTGACCCATACCAGTAAAACTTTGCTTGACGGCCTGAAACGCTCATCTGACGATCGGTGTTGGGAGCGGTTTAATGGCCGATATGGGCCGTTGGTTTTGGCGGTTGCCTTGCGGATGGGGTTATCGTTTGCGGATGCCCAGGATGCGGTCCAGGAAACGATGGGGGCTTTTCTGGAGAATTACAGGGAAGGTAAATATGATCCTGACAAGGGGCGTCTGCGAGACTGGCTGTGCGGGATAACGGCCCACAAGGTGCGTGATATTCAGCGTAAGAATTATCGGCAGGAGAAGAACATCGCTGACCAGACCGATGCGACGGGTTTTATGAACCAGATCGAAGATCATAAAATCCAAGAGACTTTCGATTGTGAAGCCGAAAAGGCGATTTTGCGACACTGCCTTGAAGAGATAAAACAACAGGTGACTGCCCAGACGTTTGAATCGTTTGAACTGTACGCGCTGCAGCAATGGCCGGTGAAGAAGGTTGCCGATCATTTACAGATTAGCGAAGATGTGGTTTATCAGAATAAACGACGGGTTTTAAAGCGGGTCAGGGAGAGGCTTCCCAAGATAAGAGAGGTATGGTAGCTGTTATGAATTCATCCTGCCCTGACAATGAGCAACTGGAAAAACTTATCCGGAACCGTCTACCGGCCGAGGCAGCCCAGAGTCTTAACGAACATCTGGACGGCTGCGATGACTGCCGCCAGAAGGTGCAGGAACTGCGAGAGGACGAGGAACTCACCAGGACATTGCGCGATGCAGTCGGATTAGCAAGCCATCATTTGACACAGGAGCAATTACAACGCTGTACTGTGGGGAAATATGAAATACTCCAGGAGATCGGACATGGGGCAAGTGGTGTGGTTTTTAAGGCCCGGGATATTAACCTGGAAAAGATTGTTGCCATTAAATGCCCGCGAAACATTGATCAAACCGATCAAACCGACTCACTGGCTGCTTTTGTTGACGAGGCCCGCAAACCTGCCCGGATAAATCACCCCAACATCCCCGCTATTTATTCGGTTTGCCAAAACGATGAGCTTCCTTATATCGTTATGGAATATGTTGAGGGAAAGACGATTATCGAAGCGGTAGGACATCTGCCGCTTGATCAGAAGCTGGAATCTTTTCTACAGGTTCTAAAAGCTACCGCACAACTTCATAAGATGAATATCGTTCACCGCGACCTCAAGCCGGGCAATATTCTTTGTACCTCGACCAAACCCACCAGTAAACCGACCAGTAAACCGACCATCACCATCAAAGTTCTGGATTTTGGTATTGCCGACCAGGCTACTCTGCCGCTAAATTCAGCGGTTTCTTCTTTTAGCCCTGTCGGCACGCCGGCTTATATTTCCCCTGAACAGCTCACCGGGCAGCCTTCGACCCCATCGATGGATGTTTTTGCGTTGGGAGTGATTCTGTTTGAGCTGCTCACCGGACAACAGCCCTTTACCGGCACAACCGTCCAACAGGTTACCGATGCGATAACTCATTCTGACCCGCCGTTGCCGCGGGCGCTGAATAGCGAGATACCCGGGCCACTTCAGGCTATTTGTCTGATGGCATTGGAGAAGGACACAAAAGACCGCTACAAAAATGGTCAAGAGTTTCTCCTGGACATGCAGCGGTTTATCAAGGGTGAGCCTGTTGTGGCCAATCCCAGTTTATTGACTGATATTCTCGAACATGGCGTTGAGAATCACCTGAATAATTTGAGCCGCTGGCAGCAGGACCGTCTTATCAGTACGCGGGAATATGATTTTCTGGCCGATAAGTATGACAAGCTCCGCCAGCGGGAAGAGTTCTGGGTGCTTGACAGTCGGCGTCTTTCATTTTCGCAGGTTATTTTGCACCTGGGTGCGTGGATATGTGTGATCAGTGCGTTTTTGATGCTGAGCTTCCAATGGGAGCATTTGGGTAAGGCGGCTCGTATCGGACTGCCGGGGCTTATTTTTGTAACGCTGATATTTACCGGAGCAATCGTATGGCAGCGGCAGACGCGTCGGATCGGCATTGTGCTGCTGATGGCGGGTGGCTTGACGTGGCCGATTCTTTTGGCAACGACGTTGAGGACGATGGACTGGCTGGAACCTGATAGCCCAGTCGTTTCGAAAGTGGCCGGGGAGGCAGAGGCAGAAAATACTGTTTCACCTGACCTGCTAAAGGGTTTTCTCACGAATGATCAGCTACTGGCAACCGGGTTCACCTGGCTGCTGCTTAGCCTGGCTCTCTGGGTTGGTACAGGCACAACGGCCTATTCGATCATTTTCTGTTTGAGTTTTATTTTAGCGGGTACCGCGGTATTTTCCTATTGGGAGATGACGGTGCATCTTCATAAAGGGCATTTTGATATTGTTGCGGGGTGGTATCTTATCCCTGCGATGTTGCTCTTGACTTTGGGGCTGATCCTTGAATTTAAAGGTAGAATCCCCTGGCTGGCGGCGCCCTTGTATATCGCCGCGTTGATCCTTTTTGTCGCAACGTTTTCGATCATCGCTCGATTTGGCCCTACGAATCAATGGCTGGGGTTGGAGCCGCATGACGATGCCGTTAAATACAGTTTTATCGCTAACGGGATAGTATACCTGATCGCCGGGCTGCTTGCTGACCGCTCCAGGCGATCTCGCATCTTGCGAAAGATCGCTACGTTTTTATTCTGGCTGGTACCTTCGCATGTGCTGATACCGTTATTTATGCTGGCATTGGCGGGTAAGGGTGATATTCTGTGGGGCGACTGGACTGTTTCGGAAATTGCCCTGAGCGTTGGCACCCTGGTGTTTATATTGGCAAGCGTTCCCAAGCAGATGAAGTCATTCTTCTTCTCGGGTATCTTTTATTTTGCTGTTTCGATTATTCACCTGACCAATGCGCATTTTAAAGATGACTTCGCCTGGCCGGTCGGGCTGGCTGCAGGCGGGCTTATTCTAACCCTGCTGGCATGGCGATATCCGGTACTATTTGATCGTCTTAAATAAGACACCAGCGTCAAACTAGGACCATCTCAACCATTTTTTTGTAGTTCGCCAGTGCCAATGGTAGCAGTTTTCGGCCATAGGGACATGCCGAAGGCATCAGGACAAACCCCCGGCCCTGCTCTGCTCTATGCCCTTCTTTTTCAGTTTTGCCATCGGTTCCCATTCAACGTGTGTCTTAGTGATGAATCTCATTGATCATATTTTCCCTGTGGGAAGCACCCCTCTCTTGGCGTAGGTCAAATCTGGGTTGCCGGGTTGGTTGGCTTTATCCCATCCTCCGTCAAAAGGATCCATAAAGTATTCAATCGACTCCTTGTTCCACTTATGCATTTCAGCATGACCATCGGCAAAACCCAGCGTCGATGAATCGTTATGCCACATCGTCATTGCATCGACCCAACTCCAGTTGTTCGGGTTGCCATCCAGTACCCAGCTGCCCATGTTATACCCCCGATCGTCAGAATCTTCGACAAACACAAATTTTTCCGCAGATGACTTGATAGAGCCTCGCTTTTTGACGATTTCACCGATATGCCAGTCATCGGGCTCTCCGTTCCAGTAGGTTTTGCCATAATGCCCATTCATCTGCCAGGGGATGGAATAGCTACGATAAGCACCAATACCATTTTTGAATTCTCTTTTGTTCCCGGGGCAGTGATAAATCTCAATCGTCTCGATATATTTCCAGAGTAGCCCGTTCATGATACCGCGGACCTTCATGTCATAGGTCATACTATATGGGTTGGAAACCTCATACCCCCCGTATTCATAGGTCGGGGGTTTCACCCAGGCAACCTTTAACGCGTCCGCCATGAGATAGGTATTGCCTCCCACAATGTAATCGCCATTATCGTCGGCATACATGTCCCACGCCATGAATAATGCCTTTTGCTGGGCCAGGCATACCGCACCGGTGGCCTTTTGCCGGGCACTGTTCGGTGCCGACATAAGAGTTGCAACCAGAAATGCAATAATAGATATAACCACTAGAAGTTCAATTAAGGTAAATCCTTTTTGTCGATTCTGGTTTTTCATAATAAATTGCCTTCAGTTAAAAAGGTTCGTTTGGGTAGATTTCATATCCATCCCAGCTGAATTGAGCTTCAAGGCCCTGCGGACATCCGCCTAGCCGGGATGTAAGTCTTTGTTCTTACTCATTTTAGATTACACGCGATCTGAACTGATTTTATCCAAATGGAAATTTCATATGAAGTATATACTATAATGACCAATGTGTCAATCTCTTTTTTTATCAAGCACTTTCCAAAGAGTGCCGTAACTCCTTTTTTAGCAAAAACTTATAAAGATTATAGCAGAAATATAACAACCTGGAATTTCCCATATAACAATGTATATTTCAGCCTGACTGCGCTGCTTTATCCGGGTTGATTCGATCGTCTTAAATAAAATGCCAGCGTCAAATGAGTACCATCTCGACCATTTTTTTATAGTTCGCCAGTGCCAATGGTAGCAGTTTTCGGCCATAGGGACATGCCGAAGGCATCAGGACAAACCCCCGGCCCTGCCCGGCGGTGCCTTGTTCGATGGCTGTTTTTATCTTCTCTGCGAATTGATCGGTGGGCATATTTTCCAGGTCCGTCGCTTCCAGGTTTCCAAACAGCACCATCTGTTCGCCATATTTCTGACGCACATAGCTCAGTTCGACATCGCCCTGACTCGGCGGTTCAATGGGATCCAGGCCATCGACGCCCATCGATGCGATATCGTCAAGAATTAGTTTTAAATTGCCGTGTGAGTGGATGCGCACAAAACCACCCTGCTGCTGAATCGCATCGACCATCGGCTGGTCGTATCGTACAACATAATCCCTAAAAGCGGCCGGGCCCTGATAGGGCGGGGAGGCATATTCGGGGCCATAGATACGCCACAACCGGCCAGGCAACGCCTTAGCGATCGCCCGGGTATTCGAATGCAGTATCGCGGCGAATCGTGAGAGTAATTCATGGAACAACGCCGGCTCAAGCGTTGCGACGACGGTATATGTCGCCATATCAAACAGCGCCGCCGCCAGGCATAACGGATCAGGGGTGTCGATCATCACAATGCCCGCATCCCCCAGAGCGGCCTCAGCGTCGAGTACCACCGAGACATCAGGCTCGGCGGCGGGAGCCGGAAAATCGAGCTGCAGCAGAGCTTTTAAGTCATCAACATCTTTTAAAAGATGTTCCAGGGTCCATATCGTATTAACATCTCTGTCCTGACGGGTGCGAGAGGTCAGCGTACGGTTACCGGCGTTTATCGTACGGGTGACAATTCTGCTGCCGTTAGCATCGAATGAGATCGCCTCTTTCGAAAGACCCGCCAACGGGTCTGACGGCACACCTGCCATCTGCTTTTCTTTATTCGCCGCCCCCTTTTCAACAACAAACGGTACCTTACGCATGACGATGCGATCGGTATGATCCCGTGTCAGCGCGATCAGCTCGCGCCACGAAGGGGCGGTATAAATATTGAACGGATCCGGGTTATCATAATCCTCATCCAACCCGTTAAGTTCATAAAACGATACCGCCGGCCGGTCCACAGGCTCGCCGCGCAGGGTTGCCATTAATCTTTCACGTCTGTTCATTCTAGTCTCTCCTGGACGCCAGACCGTCTTTGGCGGATCAATTCGGATATCGAATCAATATTTTAACGTGGCAATATCGACTTTTGACGCAACCATCGTTGTGTTAACATTCGCACTTTTTCTACGGCTCTTTCTTGCCCGGAAGGGCTTTATCGTACTCGGTATCAAGGCACTCAAAAGTGCGAAAGTCCACTTCAAGTTGACTGTTTTATATTATTCCAGCACTTTCATCGGGAATCCAGGTCTGGTCGCCGTTGGACAGTTCGATATGGAGCCAGTGGGTCCGCTTCTCGAGCAGGTCGAACTCTGTACCGCTGTGGAGTGGCTCTTTGAAACTTTTATCGGCGTTCGCCCGGTCGGCATATCGGCCAATAACTTCCGGGGCGATAATAACACCTTGTTTATATTTATGCGAACGATATTCATCCATCCCTACCGAAGTTGCCAGAATTAAGGCGATGAGCAACGAGATGATGGCGGTCCATACAAGGCCCCGGCCGGGTCGGCGGGACCAGAGCTTGATACAGGCCGTCAGGCAGGCCAATGCCCAGAAGATGCCCGCCAGAATGAATCGGGTGCGCTGGGAAAAATCATAGTGCCAGAAGAAGAGGGTTTTAAGCACCTGTTTTTGTGTCTTGACGGGAACCTGGTCGATTCGTCTGGAGCGGGCGAAGTTGAGATTCTGGGTCAGTTCGGGATTCAGCGAGCCGAACCGCTCAGCCCGTTTGTAGTTCAGGATCGCCCGGCCAATATCGTCCATAAGCAGGTAGGTGTTGGCGATATTGTAATAGAGATATTCATTGACGACCCCGCCCTCGTCGATAATCTTTTGATAATGCAGGATCGTCTGGCGGTATAACTCCTGGGCTTTATCATCGTCGCGCTCTTCGGTGGCCTGACGGAACAGTGCCCGGGCATCATAAGCCAGCTCATGCAGCTGATCCTGGGAAAGCTTCGCCTGACATGTGCCCGGTGATAGGGCCAGGGTCGCTAGTATGGCGATTATTGCTATGAGGCTAGTTGTTAATTGTTTTTTCATTGGATAATTGGTTGGAATATAAGAATATTCACCACAAAGAACACGAAGGACACGAAGTTAATAAAGAGAAGATAATAAAATTCTTTTTCCTCTTTTCTTCCTTCGTGTTCTTCGTGAACTTCGTGGTAAATATATTATTATATTTGACTTTAAGTTTTTTCTATTTTTGTCATTAGCTCGATAATTTGGGTAGAATCTAATTGCCCTGCCCCCCCACCGCCGCCGGCGAAGAGGCTTTCTTCGCAATGTTGTAACATCTGGCAAAACTGCTCGGTGAGCTCTTGCGAACAGTTATTCTCGATGAGTATCGCTTGACAGTCCATAGGGGTGAGCGACGGGCTGTTCTTATCGAATCGGTCACCGATGTACTGCCTGAGGACATCGGCAATCTGTTGGCGGGCATCGTCGCTGTGCGGATCGTTTATCTTCTTAAGCCGGGCCAGTGCCCTGGAACAGGCGCGGGCTTTTCGCTGTGCTTTCTGACGCTGGGGGTTGGTGTGGCTGATGATTCGCCAGAGGAGTGAGATCATGAACAGGCCAGCCGGGGCAGCCCACAGGGCGACACCCAGGGGGCCGACTAAGACGGTAGATAACGTAAATGCCTGATGCGCCAGGAGTTTGGGCCCTTCGACGTTGGCGGCCATGCCGCGCCTGGTTTTTTCAAGTTCGCTGCCCTGGCGGGTCGCTGCAATAACACCCTGGCCTTCGGCGGCGGTGACCACGCGGGTCGCTTCGATTTTAATCGGAATAGGTTGGCTGTAACGTGTGACGTATTGTCCGCTATCGACATCAAAGTAGCTTAGGGAAATGGGCGGGATTTCCGTGAGACCTTCTTCTGAGGAGCGTTTGGCCCGGACGGTCTGAGTATAGACAACCTGACGATTCGTGATTTCCGGCGAGGCGTATTCGTCGGGGATCTTAAAGTCGTTGGCCATGAAGTCCAGGTCGGGCATGGTGACGGTTTTCAACAGCGGGCCGGTAATGATCATCTTGAGGGTGATCGGTGTGCCGACATTGCACGCTTTGGGCTCAGCGGTGGTGCGAATGGAATAGCGGCCGATGAGCCCATTGAAATCGGCCGGCTGATTTTCAGTCGGCAGCGGAATAACGGTGAGTGTTTTTGCCGGGGATTTTTTGGTGTATGTTCTCCCCTGCGAAAACCCACCAAAGGGGCCGGCCGAGCTTTCTTGACATGACGCTGTGGCTGCACCCAGGGAGATTTTGCCGGGTTTCTGGGGGATTAGAATTTTTGAGAATTCTAAAATTGAAGCCTTTTTATCTTTGTACTTCCCGTCATATACATGATAGGTTATTTTTCGATTGCCTATCTTAGCCATCTTGCTATCAGAACCGGGGGTCGCCTGGGGCTCTTCATAGATAAATTTCCCATCCTCCTGCAATGCCGGAATATCAAGGCTCGGGCTGGAAAAATCGTCATGACATATCCATTTAACGGTCATAATCACAGGTTGGCCAACATAACATTTTGAATCAGAATAGCTCACATCAAAGGCAAACTGGTCACCGGGTTTAATGACGTCGATAGCGATAGAATTGGTGGTATAAACTTTACCGTCAATTTTCACTGTCACTGGAGGAATAGTTGCTTTGCCGAGTTTGTTGGTGGTAAGCTGGATGTTGATTCGGAAAGTTTTCCGGCCATTAATATTACGACTTTCTTCCCCGGCTCCCCTGGGATTGAAACCTTCTAACGAATCTATGTTGATGCCCTCAACCCCGGAACGATCGCCCTCGATGGCAACCAGATAGACAAATGGCTTGCCAACGTAAATGACCTTCTGGGCCATAGCGACAACCTGCCTGTCAGCGGCAAAGGTCGCTGTTTGGCATATTAAGAGCATGGCCCAAAGGAAGAATAATTGTTTTTTCAGGGTTTGTGAGTTCATTTTTTGTTTATAAGAATATTCACCACGAAGGACACGAAGAGTACGAAGTTAATAAAATATTACCAGTCCTTTTTAACCGGGGTCATGCGGGCGCGTAATATTTTTGCCCGCATTTCACGGCGTTTCTTTTCCTGTTCGAGAATATCACGTGCCACTTTGTCAGGGACCATAACCTTTTCAGGTTGCTTCTGGTCGATCTCTTTTTGGGGCTGATTTTGTTGGGCGTCTTTTTTATCCTTATCGTCTTGTTTTGACTGTTCACCCTCTTTGGGGTCGCGTTTTTTATCATCAGGGTCCTGCTGTTTTTGTTCATCAGATTTTTTTTCGGGGTCCGGCTTTTGCTGATCTTTATGGGCATCCGGGTCGAGATCCTTCTCGTCTGGTTTTTTCTGATCAGACTTTGACTTCTCGCCGTCTTTTTTCTTGTCCTGATCGTTGCCCTGCTTCTCTTTATCTTTATCCTGATCCTGCTTGTCTTCCTTGTCTTTGTCTTTATCTTTATCCTGATCTTTTTGTTCGTCTTTATTCTCTTGCTGATTTTTCTCTTTTAGCTGCCGGCGAATCTCCTGGCCGATCTTCCTGGTGATGGCCATATTGCGAGCGGCATGGGTATCGCCGGGACTCAGGTCCAGGGTTTTTCGGTAGTTTTTGGCGGCATTGCCCAGGGTTTCCAGCGCCTTCTCCGGGGCTTTCTGCCGCTGGGCGAGGGCCTGTTGGAGATCGCAGTTGGCGAGGTTATAGGTTGCTCGGGCGGTCATCTTTTTATCGGGAGTGTGGGTAATGGCCTGTTGGTACAGCTCGCCGGCCTTTTGAAAGTCACCCTCTTTATAATAGCAATTCGCCTGAT
>JAIPFO010000015.1 GCA_021736565.1 Phycisphaerae bacterium
GGCCCTGGGGGCTCAGTTGTGCAATCTTGATGTCGGTGGTGTCTATGATGTCATTCTCAGGACAATTATGGTCGTTGGGGGGGATGAGTTCTATCAGATGGTTGCCGGACAAATTGATGGTGTTGAGGCCCAGATCGGCGCTAAGGTCCGTGGCGGACTGCTGGAATCACTGGGCGGCCCGGTCGTGTTTTATGTGATGCCGCAGGGCGTAGACGGGATGATGACCGGCGGATTCGTGATGGTGGCTGACCTGAAAGATGCGGCATTATTTGAAAAGACCATGAAGGAACTGGCGGCGTTTGGCCTGAAAATGTCTGAAGGAATGTTCCAGGACAGTGTCGTTGAGAAAGAGGGGCTGAAAGTACATAGCTGGACGATCGCGCCGCTGGCGATGGCCGGTGTGTTGCCGACCTGGACGATTGCGGAGGGCAAGCTGGTATTTGCCAGTAATTCTCCGATGTGTAATATTGCGATTAAGCAGGTGACCGCTGCCGATAAGGGGAAGACCTCGATTCGCAGTACCGCCGCGTATAAGAAGATTGCTGAGAAACTTCCAAAGAACCTCACGGGATTACGGTATAGTGATACCGCCGCTTCGATGCGGCAGGCCCTGGCTTTAATTCAGCAGTTCTGGCCGATGGCTTCGGGGATTTTGGGTAATCAATTGGGAATGCCGATGCCGTTAAAGATACCGGAAGCCGAAGGTGTGATCAGTAAAATGACCCCGATGGTTGGCTATAGCTGGATTGATGAGACAGGAATTCATTCACGCAGTCAGGGGCCGGTATTGATAGAGGGCACTGCGGCTATTGGCGGCGGGGTGTTGGGGGCCGCGTTTTTTATGATGGGGGTGAGGAGCTCCCAGGAGATTATGATGAAGAGCCCCATGGATACGGCCACAAAAGTGGAGATTCATCAATTGGATACTGCCATTGAGATGTACAAACTGGATACAGGATCGTACCCTGATCCTGAAAAAGGTTTGAAAGCTCTGTTTCAATCTGAAGGCGTGAAGGGATGGAAGGGGCCATATATTGAAGGAGCTAAAATACATCATGATCGCTGGGGAAATGAGTATATATACAGAATTTCTGAAAAGTCAGGTAAGCCGTATATATTAAGTCAGGGGCCTGATGGGATAGAAGGCAGTGAGGATGATATTTCTAATAGATAATGATGATGTTCACGTCAAAAGTCAATTTTGGAGTGATATATCGGTCTTTAAGATGCGGAAAAATGACTCTCAAAATACTTTTGACGCTGGCGTCAATGATGAGTAGGTGTTGTCTTTCGTGACGCTCTGACTTTTGTCACGGTAACGATTGAGCTTATTGTCCATTGGTTTCCAAATGGACTTGGATTGCTAATAAAAAGGGAATATTATGCTGTCAGATATTCAAAAAAAATCATTGCTGTCGGTGGCTCGCAAGGTGATCGAGGCGGCGGTTCGCGGTGAGCCGGTAAGCGAATTTGAGTCGGATGACCCGGTGTTTAATGAAAACCGGGGTTGTTTCGTGACGATGCATAATCACGGGCAGCTACGCGGGTGTATCGGGCAGTTTACCCCCACCCGGAGTCTCATCAAGACCATTCGGGAGATGGCCATCGCCGCGACACAGGATGGTCGGTTTCGGACAAATCCGGTAACACCAGGGGAACTGAAAGACATCGATGTGGAGATTTCGGTGCTGTCACCATTGGAGAAGACCGACGACCCCCTGAGCCTGGAGCTGGGGGTTCATGGGATTTACATAAAGCAGGGGTACGCCAGCGGGTGTTTTTTGCCCCAGGTGGCCACCGAAACGGGTTGGAGTAAGGAAGAATTCTTATCGCAGTGCTGTGCGGGCAAGGCGGGAATGTCGCCATCGGCCTGGAAAGAACCCGGGACTGAGGTTCTTTTGTTTACCGCTGATGTTTTTGGGGAGAAGGAAGCGTAAGAGATCTTTTCAATTTTGAATGGGGGAAGGCGACTGTTGAACTTAAGTGTTTAATCTGCAGTAGGTTACGTTTTTTTCCGCATCTCGGAAAAAGGTGTGTCCTATTAATTAATTGTCACGAAAAGAATTAATTGGTAATCTGGTTAAATTCATTGTATGATTTTGACTTTATTTACATAGACGCCATACCTTATGCCCCTTTTGAGAGCTATCATTCCTTGCTTGGGGTTGTTAATATAATTTTTTATCGATGGAGTACTTTTTAATGACCAACAAGAATATGCAGACAATTGATGGTAATACCGCTGCGGCTCATGTCGCGTATGCGTTTAGCGAAGTTGCGGCGATTTATCCGATTACCCCTTCTTCAACGATGGGTGAGATCGCTGATGATTGGGCGGCTTATGGCCGTAAGAATATTTTCGACCAGGTTTTAATGGTGCGCGAGATGCAATCTGAAGCGGGGGCTGCCGGTGCGGTTCATGGGTCATTATCTGCCGGGGCCATGACCACGACCTTTACCGCCAGTCAGGGTCTTTTGCTGATGATCCCGAATATGTACAAGATCGCCGGCGAACTCATGCCGACGGTGTTTCATGTGTCGGCTCGAACGGTAGCGACCCACGCGTTGAGTATTTTTGGGGACCATAGCGATGTCATGAGTACCCGTCAGACCGGTTTTGCGATGATGGC
Source organism: Phycisphaerae bacterium (assembly GCA_021736565.1). GTDB lineage: Bacteria > Planctomycetota > Phycisphaerae > Sedimentisphaerales > SM23-30 > JAIPFO01. Next base: position 2,631 of record JAIPFO010000015.1, read on the forward strand.
CGAGGCATCGGTTCAGGAAGTGATGGACCTGGCGGTCGTGAGCCATTTGGCCACACTCAAAGCCAAAGTGCCATTTTTGAGCTTTTTTGATGGTTTTAGAACCAGTCATGAAATCCAGAAGGTTGAAATGATCGACTATGAGGTGATGGCCTCCATGGTGGATAAAGAGGCTATTGAAAATTTCAGAAAACGTGCCATGAACCCTGAAAACCCGCAATTGCGCGGGACCGCTCAGAACCCGGATACCTTCTTCCAGGCCCGGGAGGCGTGTAACAAATATTATGACGCCGTACCGGGCATTGTTGAAGAGACCATGGCGGAAGTCAGCAAGGCAATTGGACGGGAATATCACCTGTTTGATTATGTCGGTTCACCCGATGCCGAACGCGTGATCATTGCAATGGGGTCGGGATGTGAAGTGATCGAAGAGACGGTGAATTATATGATCGCCCAGGGTGAAAAAGTCGGCCTGATCAAGGTTCGACTCTTCCGGCCCTTCTCTAAGAAGCATCTGATCGCCGCGATGCCCAAGAGCGTCAAGAAGATTGCCGTCTTGGACCGGACGAAAGAACCAGGGAGCCTGGGCGAACCCTTGTACCAGGACATCTGTACGATGTACATGGAATTGGGTGAAAGGCCGTTGATCGTCGGGGGGCGTTATGCTTTGGCCAGTTCGGAATTTACGCCGACCGAAGTGAAGGCGGTCTATGATAATTTGAATCAGAATGAACCCAAAAACCACTTTACCGTCGGTATTGTTGATGATGTGACGATGACCTCGTTGCCACTTCCGGCGCATATTGATGCTTCGCCCAAAGGGACGGTGCGTTGTATGTTCTGGGGACTGGGGAGTGATGGTACGGTGGGTGCCAATAAGAATGCTATCAAAATTATTGGTGATAAAACAGATTTATATGCCCAGGGTTATTTTGCTTATGACAGTAAAAAATCGGGCGGCTTGACGGTATCGCATCTGCGGTTTGGCAAGAAACAGATTCAGTCGTCATATCTGATTGATTTGGCTGATTTTGTCGCCTGTCATAATTCGGCGTATGTAAATATTTATGATATGCTGGGTAATATTCGCCAGGGCGGTACGTTCCTGCTGAACGCGTCGTGGGACCTGGCGGCGATGGAAAAAGAGCTGCCTGGTTCGATGAAACAGGCGATTGCTCAGAAAAAGTTGAAGTTCTACACGATTGATGCTGTGAAGCTGGCCCTGGAAGTGGGGTTGGGGAACCGCATCAATATGATCATGCAGACCGCCTTCTTTAAGCTGGCGGACGTGATTCCTGTGGATGACGCGATTGCGTATCTGAAAGAAGCCATTGAGAAGACTTACGGCCGTAAGGGCGAAAAAGTTGTGGCCATGAATAATGCCGGTGTCGATTCGGCTTTGGCGAACCTGGTAGAGGTCACCTATCCGGAAAGCTGGGCCAGTGCCGAACTGGAAGTGGCTCCGGAAAGTGATGAACCGGCTGTGGTGACCAACGTTATTCGTCCCATGTTGACTCAGAAGGGCACCCCCTTGCCGGTGAGTGCCTTTGCCAGTGAGTTGGATGGTGTTTATAACTCCTGTTCGGCCGATGGTACTTATCCGACCAGTACGAGCAGGTTTGAGAAACGCGGAATAGGTATTAATGTGCCTGAATGGAAAAAGGATACCTGTATTCAGTGCGGCCAGTGTGCGTTTGTTTGCCCACATGCCGTGATTCGGCCGGTGCTTGCAACCGACGAAGAATTGACCGGGGCCCCGGAAGCGTTTGAGACCGTTGACGCCAAGGGCGCCAAAGGCCTTAAGTATCGGTTGCAGATCAGTACCATGGATTGCACCGGGTGTGGTAACTGTGCGGATATTTGTCCGACCGACCCGAAATCTCTGGAAATGATGCCGCTGGCATCCCAGAAGGATGTTCAATCTGCTAATCAGGCATTTGCCCAGACCGTACCTTTCCATGGCGAGGCCATGAAGAAGTCCACCGTCAAGGGCAGCCAGTTCCAGCAGGCGCTGTTTGAATACAGTGGCGCGTGTGCCGGTTGTGGCGAGACGCCCTACGTGAAACTGGTCACCCAGTTGTTTGGCGAACGCATGGCGGTTGCTAACGCCACTGGCTGTTCGAGTATTTATGGCGGTTCGGCCCCAACGTGTCCTTACACGGTTAACGCTGAAGGCCATGGTCCCACCTGGGCGAACTCCCTCTTTGAAGATAACGCAGAGTATGGCTTTGGTTTCAATATGGCCTTTAGTCATCGTCGCGATGATCTGGCCAGAAAAGTTCGCCTGGCGATGGAAGCCGGCGTATCGACCGAGATGAAAGAAGCCATGGACGCCTGGTTGACCAATATCAATGACGGCGATGCCAGTAAACAGACGGGTGATAAAGTGCGTCAGTTACTGGATAAAGAAGCCGCCGGCAATGAACTGCTGACCCAGATCAAGGCCGCCGGCGATATGTTTACCAAGAAGAGTGTCTGGATATTTGGCGGCGACGGCTGGGCCTATGATATTGGCTATGGCGGCGTGGACCATGTATTGGCCAGTGGTGAAGATGTGAATATCCTGGTCATGGATACCGAAGTCTATTCCAACACCGGCGGCCAGAGCAGCAAGGCAACCCCGACCGGTTCGGTGGCGAAGTTTGCCGCATCCGGTAAAAAGACCAAGAAGAAAGACCTGGCCCTGATGGCGATGAGCTATGGCTATGTCTATGTGGCTTCAGTCGCGATGGGCTCCAATAAGAACCAGTTGGTCAAGGCCATGGTCGAAGCGGAGAGCTATCCCGGCCCGTCACTGATCCTGGCCTATTCACCCTGTATTAACCATGGTATCAATATGGGCAAAACACAAAACGAAGAGAAGCTGGCGGTGGAATGTGGTTACTGGTTGAATTACCGCTATAACCCAACCCTCAAGGCTGAAGGCAAGAATCCTTTTATCATGGATTCCAAAGAGCCGACCGGGGACCTTCGGGAGTTCATCAAGGGTGAAGTCCGTTATACCACGCTGATGAAACAGTTCCCGGAAGAAGCCGAAAAACTGCATGCTCAGTTGGCGCAGGAATATGCCCAGCGGTATGAATTCTATAAGAAAATGGCCGAATAATTTGGCTGATTTCGAGTAACGACCGTTTGTGAATGGTCATTGTGTTATTTATTACAGGGCTTCGCAATTGCGGAGCCCTGTTTTTGTTTGGAGCCGGGATACCGGCGATGGGAGAGATAGACAATTGCAGAATTTTTTAAGAGAGATTATCAGAGAGGCCGGGGCAATGACCCTCGAGTATCGCCAGCGATTAGATGAGATCGTCATTGATAGAAAATCAAAAAAGGATTTTGTGACTGAGGCGGATGTGGCGGTGGAGGCGTTTCTGGTCGGGGCGATCCAGAAGCGGTACCCCACCCATGGGATATGGGGTGAGGAAAGTGGCGTGCATGATGGGAATGAATATCGGTGGGTGATCGATCCGATCGATGGGACCATGTCGTTCTGTCGGGGGCAGGCGTATTATTCGATTTCGATTGCCGTAGAACAGAAGGGGCAGGCGATATTGGGGGCGGTGTATGCCCCGGTGTTGGATGAGCTTTTTGAGGCCAAACGGGGCGAGGGGGCAACGCTCAACGGTAAGGCGATCAGGGTTTCCAGTGAATCTGATCTGAGTGAGTGTATGATGGCCACCGGGTTTGCCTGTATTCGCAATAACAAGGTGCATAATAACATCCCCTATTTTAACCGGCTGATGCCGGAGATTATGGGGATTCGACGGTGTGGCTCGGCGGCGTTGGATCTGTGTTATGTGGCCTGCGGACGGGTCGATGGGTATTGGGAATTGAATTTGAATGCCTATGATGTGGCCGCGGGGTTGCTGGTTGTGCAGGAGGCCGGTGGGCGTTCCAGCGATTTTCAGGGCAGGGCGTTGGCGGGGTATGGTGAGATTGTCGCGACCAATGACGCAGTTCATAATGCACTGGTCCGGACGCTGGCAGAGGTGAAAGGGAAACTCTGATTCCTGGCCAGAAAATATTTTTTTCATTGCGTGGTTAAACGGTTGAATTTGTCGCATTTAACCCTTATAATGGTTCTTTTGACGTAATGTAATGAGACTGTAAAGGACTATTTGTCTCTTACAAATGATATCTTGCGAAAAATGGTCAAGATATTCTAAATAATTTTCCTGGGTTTTGCGACCCACCTATTTGGTCCGGCACTTGCCGGTTTAGGAGTATTCGTATGAAAATAACAATGAAGACCAACAAAGGTGACATCAACCTGGATCTGTATGACGATAAAACGCCGATCACTGTGGCGAATTTTGTCAATCTGGCCCAGCGTGGTTTTTATGACGGGTTGTCGTTTCACCGTGTGATCGCTGATTTTATGGTTCAGGGCGGCTGTCCGGAAGGCACCGGCACTGGCGGCCCCGGCTATCGTTTTGAAGATGAATTTGTCGATGAGCTCAAGCATGACACCCCCGGAATTCTCTCGATGGCCAATGCCGGACCGAGAACCAATGGCAGTCAGTTTTTCATCACGCATATCGCGACACCCTGGCTGGACGGTAAACATTCCGTGTTCGGCGCCGTGGTTGGCCCAGACGATATGAAGGTGGTCAACAGTATCGCCCAGGGCGATACCATTGAAAAGGTCATCGTGGAAGACGATGCCACCGCGCTTTTAGAAAAAATGAAAGAGGCCGTTGAATCCTGGAATAATGTGCTTGAAGGGTAAAATGTTGCCCTGATATTCGATATGAGATGTATAAAATAAGCCGGATTTTTGTCCGGCTTATTTTTTTTGATAGGCCCATTGGTCATACAGGGTCCTGAGGACCTCTCGTATGTTCTGATTGTGCTGTTGGTAGAGTTTTTCCAGGGAGGTCTCATTGGGAATTTCGTGGGGGGGTAGCAGCTCTTTGAGGATGTTTTGAAGGAGGGTTATGTCGGTTCGGCAGTGATAGGCGGTGGGGAGTAGACCGGGGTTGTGGGTGGTGATGATCAGCCCGATTTGACGTTTGTGCGTGTAGCGTTTGAGGCGATACCAGGTGAGACGCCCCAGGTGACAGGCGCCATCGAGAAGGAGGATTTGACGGTCTGGATTCGCAGTGAGGGTCTGCTTGAGTTGCCGCCAGGTGAGGGGGGTGTCTTCGTTGGCGAATGCTGTGACCGGACAACGGCCCATCGCTTTAAAGCGACTATAAAGTTTGTTCAGCAGGGTGGTTTTACCGGAGCCGTGCTGCCCGATGACAGCGGCGCGGTTGTTGAATGATTCGAGCTTATCGAGCAGGTCGCACCATGTCGTATCGGCCAGATGGTAGGGGGTCTGTTGGAGGCGATGGATGGCGAATGGATTATCACGTGCTTTCATGGCTGACACCAGTGTCATAAGTATTTTTGATGGTTAATATCCGCATTTTAAAGCCTGATTTATTAGTAGTTAACTTTCGCACTTTTTTATACGTTAATTCATTGCTTAGCAGGGCTTTAGCTTACAACTGGAATAAAGGGCAACAACGAAATAGCATTTGATGTTACAATAAATGGTTCAAAATGTATTCTAACAGTCCTGCATCAACAACAAATGAACGATTCAAAGATAATAAGTACGAAAGCGTACTAATATGAAAACTGACTTTTGACGCCGGAGTGATGGTTAAACTGTTGCACTTGAAGTGTTGATCGTGATTTCCTGGCCGGTGGGTGAGAGGGTGATCTCCTGCCGATGACATTCAGACCCTTTATCGACGATCAGTTCGAGTGCCCAGATGATCGAGAGGAGTTTCCCCGAGAAGCTGTAGGGGCCATTGGGCAGGGTGATTGAAAAGGGTTTCTGGTCGGTGGGAGCGTAAGTGTCGAAATGGATAGATTCGACGATACTGACATCTTCAGTACCCTTTCCCTGTGTGTACCAGAGCAGATTGAGGGTGACGGATTTTGGAATGTCATCCAGTTGCCATTGTGCGGTGCCCTGCATCGTTTCACCGGGAGTGAAGGCGGTCTGGTTGTCTTGAATTTCGATTGACAGGTTGTTCATGATATCTCCTTGAAAGATTTCATTATTGATCGTCTGACGGATCGGTCGGTAATACGGTGAAGGGGAATTTTGAGCTTATGTTGGGCCAGAGTTTTATATTCCCTTTGACGTTGATCGACCAGATGATCTTGTTGTGCTTGGCCTGGAATGAGTGCATACAATCCTGTGGAATGGCACATTTGACCTTGCCAGCGGTCATTTCGGATGTAATATTGGTTGAGAACAGCTCCATCTCGTAGAAAGTATGCTTGTCGGTTTTACTGCTGGAGCCCTGGTCATAGGTGGCTTCTTCGCGGGCACTGAGGGTGATCGTCAGGTGCCGGATAAACTTCATCCAGCCGCGGAAAGTCCAGCTTAGTTCTGTGGTGGTGCCAAGTGGGGTGACCCCGGGCGTAAGAGTGAGTATTGGCCTGGCATTGAAAAGCTTCAGAAAGTGATAGAATGTTACGAGTATCAAGTAGAGACCGACTAGAACAAAAGGAATGATAAAGATAGTTAAAACCCAATTCGGTTCACCCTTTTCGAAACTGTCTAGAACTAGAGAGAGGAATACTGAGACAATGCCATTCCAGAATAGTGTGGCAAAGATACCGCCCAGGAGGTTTTTTATTGCGGAACTGTCAGATTTGAGGATGATAGAGTCAGGTCGTTTGTTATTAAGTGAAAAATCTTGATGTTGTGAGCTGATCTTTAGTGGTTTCATGTACCATTTGGTGACCAGGGCTGATTTGGGCTTTGGTTTATTGGATTCATTTTTTTTGGGATTCTTTTTTCGCCAGGTAAAGACAATACCGCCGACCCCGATAGCGGTAAAGATCTGGCAAACCAGTATTGCCGATCCATCCCTCCAGAGAGACTCACGAGTTAGATATGCTTCTTGTGGACACTCTGGGTTGACATAGCAGTTTACCTGAGTGTTATTTATGATTTGATCGACTATCTGTTTGATTTCGGTATAGTCCGATGAGCCTTGATAGTTGTGTTGGTAAATATCTGATGTATATGATTGGCCGTTGAAAGTATATGTGTAGGAAATGTCAATGCCGTAAGATGACTCCGTTTTATAAGCGTGGTCAATCTTGCACGATAGAATCGTGCAGTGTGTTTTTTCCCAGAAGTAAGTCTTGAATATTTTAATGAAACTTAAGCCGATTATAGATGTCAGGGCAAGGCTGAATAATAGAAACATTAAATGAAAACCGGTTAAATCGAGCTTGCTTCCTGTGTATCCTGAATGGGATTTTGTTTTAGATTTCATTTTGTTAACTTTCGCACTTTTTTGCCCACAATAAATCCTTGTTTAGCAGGGCTTTATCATGCAATATGAATAAAGGATACTTTCGAAGTCAATCGCGAAAATGGTAAAAATATGACGTATTCTAACAGCCCAGCGATATGACTCATTGAATCTGTCACAAGTTAAAAAGTACGAAAGTACTCATTTTAAGCCTGATTATCATTAAGTACGGTTGATCAGATCGTTCTTGGATTATCCTTGTATGGTTTCTATTGCTCTTTTGAAATCTCGGCGGGTAGTACGTTGATGGTAAATTTTGAATCAATATCCGGCCATCGTTTGATGTCGCCTTTTATCATGATGGACCAGATGATCTTGTTGTTATCGGCTTCGAAGGAGTGCATGGTCTCTTGCGGGATGAGGAAGCCGACCTGGCCGGTGTACATTTCGGAGCTGCTGTTGGTTGAGAAGAGCTCCATATCGTAGAAGGTGCTCTTGTCCGTTCGGGTGCTGGTGCCCTGGCGGTAGGTGACTTCTTCGCGCCCGTTGAGGGTGATGGTGAGATTCTGAACCGAATCGACCCGGCCGTTGATGATCCAGCTTAATTCACCGGCGGTGCCGATCGGGATGCGGCCGGGAGTGAGAGTGAGGATCGGTTTGGCATTGAACAGGGTCAAAATAGAGTAACACACCCCGATGATCGAACCGATGCCGACCAGAACGAAGGGGATCATGAAAATGGTTAAGAACCAGTCCGGGTCATTATTGCTAAAACCTTCAACGACTTCAAAGAGGAATACCGAGATGATGCCATTCCAGAACAGGGCGAAAAATGTAACGCCCAGGATATTTTTCACCTTGGAACTGTCGGGCTTAAGGGTGATGGTATGGGGCTGGTGGGGGATAAGTGAATAGTCCGGGTTTTGTGAGCCGGCCTTTGATGAGGCGGGGTGCCATTGGGGGGCTTGGGATGATTTGGAGTTCGTCTTACTTTTTCGCAGGGTATAGTATATGCCTGTAATGCCCACGATCAAAAACACCAGGGGGATCAGGCCAAAAAGTAACGACCAGGTCATCTCGCGGTTGAGTACGGCCTGGGAGGGAGCGTCAGGATTAACATAACAGGTGGGATTCTTTGCTGTTCGATAGGATTTGATGACGGCCCTTTTGCCTTTACTGCCGCTGCTGGAACCGGTTGAAAAACTGTATCGGTTGGAGCGGTATGTTTGATTGTTGAACTGATATTCGTAAAGGATATCGATGCTGTAAGTGGTGCCATCGTCGTCGCTATGACTTCGAAGGTTTGTACTGATAATCTTGCAGGGCGTTTCCTGCCAGGAGCGGGCATTGATAATATTTGATAAAGGAATGATGAAAAAGGGGAACAGAACTCCCAGTCCGACCAGGCCAAAGACTGCAAAGAAAATCAGCCCGACTTTAGTGCTTTTAGCGGCTTGGGATTTAGACGATTTGACTTCTTTTTTTTCAGGATCGGTTTTACGCCATGTGAAATAGATGCCGCCGCCTCCCACAATGACAAAGATCAGGGGCAGAAAGATAAACAGTCCTTCCCAGAGTGATTTATGGGTGAGGATGGCCTGGTCGGGCTGGTCAGGATTGACATAACAGATGGCCTGAGATTTCGGGCGATATTGATTTGCCAGTGAGCCGACCTCCGCGTAGTCGGAAGAACCGTTGTTGTTTAACTGGTAAGTGGATGAGGTATAGGATTTGTCGTTAAATTCGTACTGATAAGCAATGTCAATGGCATAAGGCGATTCGTCGTCGAAATCATCAACGATGCTGCAAGTCAAGATGGTACAGGGGGTTTCCTGCCACCAATAGGTGGCGAGGGTTTTCAGTAAGCCCCAAGTGATCATGACGGCAAATGCGAGACCCATAGCCAGGAAAATAGAAAAAAACAGGGAGACGCCGATCTTACTTACGATGGAGTTTTGGGACGACTTGCCGGGTAATTTTATTTGGATACCTTGAGACATGATCTGGACTCCCACGCCAAAAGTTGTTTTTCAAATCTAAAAATGATGCCAGTGTCAAACGTATTGGGACGCATTGACCTGGGGATCAGATCCGACGTTTTTACCGGGTCAGGGAAAGACAAAGTCGAACAGTTCGCTATAGCAGGGCGGCTCCTTTGCTCCGGTTGTTTCTGGCAGGATGGAGTTAAGAACTGAAAGGTCCTGACCGGCGAAGGAGTTGATCTGTGTCTCGGGCGTGTCACCCAGGGGGCGAATGTTTTTGAGATGTTCAGCCGGTAAAGGGTCGCCAAAATCGTCGAATGCGATAACGATTTCAGGCTTGAAGGGGTCCTGTTTGTTGTGTTTGACGACAACGCCCCATTGATTATTCTTGAGTTTTAACTTGGCGCCGATCGGAAACGGCTGGACGATATTGGAGAATACTTTCAAGACGACCGGGTCGTAGAGGTGTTTGACGTTGCCGTGGACCATTTCATGCAGGACGATGGCCGGTGGCTTGGCTTTTTTGTAGATCTTATTGGAGATACCCGCCGAATAGGCATCGGCCACGCGGATGATGCGGGCAAAAATATTGATCTTATCAGCCGGCAAACCATTGGGGTATCCCGAACCGTCCTGGTTTTCATGGTGACTGCGAACCACCAGCTTGACCATGGCGTCGACTTTATCGGGCAGCATGTCGGCACCGGTTGTGGGGTGTTGCCGGACCTGCTCCAGCTCCTCCGGGGTCAGTGGCGAGTCTTTGTGGTAGAGATATTCCAGCTTTGACATGCCGATATCGTGGAACATCGCGGCAACCGCCAGAGAGGTCAGGTCCAGCGAGTTATACACTTTCGTGGCCAGGGTCATTCGCTGACGTTCCAACTGAATATAATTGCGTATCGTGTTACCGATCATGATGCTCAGATAGAAAACATTGGCGGTTTGCTCCTGCAGGTAATCATCCCAATCCTCGGATTGTTCAACAAGGGCCGTGGTTACAGGGTTTTCATTGATATAGTTTAGAACCTCATTGATGGTTTCCTGTAAGTTGGCAATGTTCTCACCGGTAAGACTCACCCCGGAACTGAGCTGCTTACTCACCTTGGCCGCCAGGGAGGAAATGATCTTTCGGCTTTTCTGTGAGACTTCCCGGTCTTTGCTCTGGTCGTCAAACTCGACGGCATCGTCAAGCAGTGGGTCTGAAATTGAAATCAGCGTATTGGGAATGACCCGTTTGATCGAGGTGATGTCTCGGGCCGTCAGCTTATGGCCTCTGGGCAACAGGAGACTGTAACGATTCATGACATTCTGGGCCAAAGCCATGCCTGGTTCTAATTCATTTTGATTTAACAGGATAGGCATATTCGTGATTCCCACGGCAAAAGTAATTTTAAGTCTTCAAAATCACCCCTTCGATGCGGGAAACAGGCCTGGAAATACGCATGACGCTGGCGTCATTATGGACGCTTTTCTTTCCATCGTCCCAGGGTTTTTTCTCAGAGTATGTTTTTTGAGTTTGGGCCTGTGTTGAAAACCATTTTCGGCAGAAACGGTCAATTGGCGTGAACACTTACCAAAACGCATATCGGCCCGAATAATTCTTAGGAATCGCCCTGTGGGTCGTCCTTGCGCAATTGTTCGGGGTCCGGAGAGGCGGTTGAATCTTCCAGGGTAACATTATTTTTCGAGCGGGTCTGTTCGGCGGCCAACAGTTCCCCAACGGTGGGTTTGTCCAGTGGCTTGCCACTGATGACCTGCTTGACCTCTTCACCGTCAATGGTTTCGTATTTGATTAAGGCCTGCCAGAGGGACTCGATCGGAGCTTTGTTTTCCATGAGAATTTTTTTGACGTCACGATAGGCTTCATTCATTATTTCTTTGACTTCGCTATCGATGATCAGGGCGCTCTGGTCGGAATAGGCTTTCCCCAGTGACATCATCTCGCTGGCCTGGTCATTGCCATAATGGACAAAGCCCAGCTTTTGGCTCATGCCCCAGTCCATGATCATCTTGCGGGCAATCGAGGTGGCCTGCTGAATATCGCCTTCGGCACCGCTGGAAATATCGCCGCAGAAGATTTCTTCAGCAACCTGCCCCCCGTGGCAGACGCGAATATAATCGAGGCAATATTTCTTAGAGTACGTTGTTCGATCTTTTTCGGGCAGAGAGAAGGTGGCCCCGCCCATACGGCCACGCGGAATAATGCTGACTTTGTGGACCGGGTCGGTGTGTGTCAGCATCGATTGGACCAGGGCATGACCGGCCTCATGGTAGGCGGTGGCCTTTCGGTCCTCTTCATCGACCACCCGGCTGCGATTCGCCCGGCCCCAGCGCACCTTGTCGCGGGCCTCTTCCAAATCGGTCATTTCAACGTGATCTTTTTCCTCCATGGTCGCACTGAGGGCCGCTTCGTTGATGATGGCTTCCAGGTCGGCGCCACTGAACATCGAGGTGCCCCGGGCCAACCGTGATAGATCCACGTCAGGTCCTGTCTTGATTTTCTTAGCGTGGACTTTCAGGATCTCCAATCGCCCTTTAATGTCCGGCAGTGGAACGTAAACCTGCCGGTCAAATCGGCCGGGGCGGGTCAGGGCATTATCCAGCACGTCGGCGCGATTGGTCGCGGCGATCACGATCACCTGGTCATTGGTGCTGAATCCATCCATTTCGACCAGGATCGCATTGAGCGTTTGTTCCCGTTCGTCGTTGCCGCCACCGGAAAGGCTCGCGCCGCGCTTTCGACCGATAGCGTCCACTTCGTCCAGGAAAATGATACAGGGCGAGCTGTCTTTGGCCTGCTTGAACAGGTCGCGGACGCGGGAGGCGCCGACGCCGACAAACATTTCGACAAAATCACTACCGGAAATACTGAAGAACGGGACATCGGCTTCGCCGGCGATCGCTTTGGCCAGCAGGGTCTTTCCGCAGCCCGGCTCACCGATCAATAGAATGCCCCGGGGGATCCTGCCGCCGAGTCGCTGAAATTTCTTGGGGTTGCGAAGGAACTGGATAATTTCTTCCACTTCTTCTTTGGATTCATCAATACCGGCGACATCTTCAAACGTGACCGGCGATTGTTCTTTCGAATGAACCTTGTGACGAGAACGGCCAAAACTGCCCAGTAACCCACCGCCGCCCCCGCCTCGCATCTGACGGAAAATGAAGAAGTACATGAAGCCAAAGATCAATATCCACGGGATTAAGCTCAGTAGAATATGGATGAATTGGTTGGGGGTGTCACACGATACTTTTTCGACGTCTTTTCTAAGTAGTTGAATAAATTCTATATCGACAACCCCAGGGAGGATTTTAACGATGAAGTTTTTCGAACTTTCGGCGCTCTGCCCCTCCATATCCTTCATGGTGCCTTTTATCTGGTCGCCATAGATGACGACCTCTTTGACGTTGCCATTTTTGACGCGATCTAAAAATTCAGATAATAGGATCTCTTCACCTTTGGAACCCATGTTGCTAAATGAGGAGAACAGCATGACCCCCAATAGTGCCAGCAGTATCCAGTGAAATTTGTTTTGTGGGTACCTTCCCCCAAGCGGCGGCTTGCCGGGACTGCGTGGTGTTTTCTCAGGGTCTGTGGACGGCTTGTTTTTATTTTCGTTTTCGTTATTCATGTGTTTTTGTGATGGCGTGTCCCATTGGAGTGTATATGTTAGTGGCCTGTTTTTACCAGGGTAATTCCATTGCTTCTACGATTCTCATGGCTAATTTGTTTGCGGCTTCTTTTGACGCGCTGTCTCGCCCGGCGGCCAAAAGATGGGCGTAGTCACCGCTGAGACGGAAGGGCTTATTGTCAATGATCAACCTGCCGTCTCGGAGGTCTTTCCAGGTGACGTTCGCAGTAATGACAACCTGGCTTTCCAATGGCCTGTCCAGGTCTCGCTGCTGGGTCAAAATTCTTTCATGTACATTGGTGATCGTTCCGTAGAGGACGGTATCGGCCTTACTACTGTCGGCAATGACTTTATAGGGCGTTTTCAGCTCGATCTGCGTGACCAGCGGGGCGGTGAGCTCAAATTCGATGCCGCGACGAAAACTTTTGGATTCGAACATCTTGACGTGAACTGTTTTTATGTCACTTTGATAAAGGCTTCGGCTGCTATATCCCTGGGTTGGATCGGTAGTGCTGCATCCGCCCAGGCTGGAGAATAACCAGATCGCACAAATAAGTTTGACGCGGGTAACTTTCCAGAACAGCCTGGGGGAGAAGCCTGCTTTTGTGATGTGAGAAGTTATCATATGCTATTTAACCTGTTGATAAAGGGCGATGTTACTTTGGGCCAGCTGATACCAGTTTGTATTGGGGTATTGTTGGCAGATATACGTCCAGTATTTGATCGCGGCGTCCGTTTTGCCGGTTTTAAGGTAGAAGGCCGCAATGTCAAAATCTTTTTCAATTTTCTGTTGTTCAATTTCTTCCAGGATCGCATGGACCTTCATGGTTTTAGCTTTTTGAGGAAAAGTCTGCTCAAACCGTTTGAATCGTATGATCGCTTCGTCCAGGCACATGGTGTCATAATGCGACCCCTGGTATTGACGGTGGGTTGCTTTTGCGTTTTGGAACATCGCCTTTTCGTAGTGACGACTTTGCGAGTAATTGTCCAGAAGCATTTGGTAAGTGTGTTGGGCTTCGAGAAATTTTCCAGCACCGAAATAATAATCCGCCTGAATCATCAGGGCATCGCCAGCCAACTCCGAACCCGGCCACCGTTCGCTCACCCGTTCAAGGATTTCAATACCCTCGGCATGTGCACTGATCGGGATAAATCGCCAGATTTTACGTTTTGCCCCCGCTAGAAATCGCTTGGCGATCTCCGTTTGCATTTGTAATGTTACCGAGTAGAGTGAACTGGCACTATGCTTGTTAAGCAGCTTTTCATACACTTCAAAAGATTGGTAGTACAATCGAGCATTGAACAGGCCCTGCCCCTTATAGAACAACGCATAATCCATGAAATCTGATTTGGCATTTTTTTTGATCCATCGGGTGGCAAGCTTCTGGGCTTTCCCTGGCCGCTCTTCTTTTAGCAGTTCTTTGATTTTTACCAGCGAGTTCGGTAATGGGGGGGCATCGGGGGCTGGGTCCAGTTGGTCCAGGGCGATCGGCTCGGAGGCCAGATAGTCGTTGGGCAAGCCAGAACAGCCAGCGGTGAAAAAGGCTAACAGGCCGGTGAGCAGACAAGGGACGAACGCTAAAAGTATTCGTGAAGTCCGTTTTCCGCATCTTAAAGACTGATTTGAACAAGACAAATCGACGTTTGACGTGGGATTCATACTGTGAAAATATTTCATAAGTCTTTCCAAACAAAAATGAGCATTATAATTTTGACGCCCGCATCAATATTCAATTTCCGTATCTAAAATCGCCCTTTTAGATGCGGAAAAATAGGCTGAAAAAATAGTTATCACGCTGGCTTCAGGTTCATCGCATATTCAGATTATAGAGGATTAAGATATAATTGCAATGGTCTTATCCTTAAGATAACTTCGCCATTACAAATATCATGTTACAAATTGAGAGCGGTACACTGATTCGTCATGGGCCTACCTTATTTCGTTAGATGCATCAGTCTTTTTGGATGGAGCAATCTTTTTTATCATACGAGATTTCAGGCCCGATGAGCCATGTGCGGATAAATTGCAGTTGGGGCAGAAGGAAGGCTGAGACAGAAAAACCGCTTACAAATGTACATACCACAGCGGCCAGATGAAGGAAAAGTGATCCGGTACAGGCGGTAGCGAAACAGAGTCCCGATAATCCGCCAAAAACGCCGAAAAGAAAGTACACCGATGTGATTTCCTCGATTTTTTTATGACCATGCAGAAGGTTACATATCAGTAGCCCAATAATAAGTACACTTAAAGCAACCGCGACCATCGCCAATCGACGGTGATTTGACAGGAGGG
The DNA here is from genome assembly GCA_021736565.1 of Phycisphaerae bacterium. Lineage (GTDB taxonomy): Bacteria > Planctomycetota > Phycisphaerae > Sedimentisphaerales > SM23-30 > JAIPFO01. The sequence goes on from JAIPFO010000015.1 coordinate 17,800, forward strand.
GGAGCTGCCCGGCAGGGACTTCATCTATCGGGACGTTTTTCATCAAACGCTGCAAAACTTCGGGTGGAATTTGTGGCGGAGCAGTGCCGGATGGGACTGTTTGTGCGTAAACGGGTACGGTAATGATCAGGAAGAGAGCGAATTTTACTAACATGATTTTTGTGTCCGGGGCAAAAGTTGTTTTATATTTAAAACGGCCAGCCTTACGCTTGCGTCAAAAGTCGATTCGCCAAAGGCATATCTGCCTTTAATATCCGGTAAAGGGGCTTCAAATCCCGGCGCGCCGGAAATGTGACGCTGTCATCTACAATAGGTTTACTTAGAGAAGCGGTCAAATATTTTTTGAGATTGTTCTTTTTTTTATGGTTTTAGAGACGAAAATTAACTTTTGACCGAAGAATCGTTAGCGGTGTTTAGCCTGACGCTCACGGAAAAAGTCATTTTTTGGCTTCAAAAATCCCCTTTACGATGCGGAAAACGGCTTCAAAAATACTTATGACGCTGGCCTCCAGCTTGCCTGGTTTAATAATTGAGCTGGAACATTGTATTTTTCTGATTTCACCTCATGATTTAACGCGAAAACAGACATGTCTGCACGCGATACCAGGAGATCAAAAGTAAATAAATCATTGATTTTGAGCTATAATCAATGCTTTTATGCGGCGATATTGATTTTTGACGATGTGGTCCATATTATATTTGACCGATTGAAAGGGCTTTGTTAGTGTATGACGCTGGCGCCAGCCCAAAAGACTGCCGCTAAGAGAGTAGATTTTATGCCGGGCTCATGTGCCTGGTGATGATGTGACTATCAAAATAGTAAAGGGAACCAATGAATACTTGTATCGTGGGATTACAGTGGGGTGACGAAGGTAAGGGGAAAATAGTCGATATGCTAAGCGACACGGCCGATATGGTTGTTCGTTACAGTGGAGGGGCTAATGCCGGACATACAGTCGTTCGTAATAGTTCGGAAAAATCGTTTGCTTTGCATCTCCTGCCCAGTGGTATTTTACGAGAGGACGTTACCTGCCTGATCACTAATGGGGTGGTTTTGGATCCGGAGATCATTCTCCAGGAGATCGCCGGGCTTAAGGAACGGGGAATCGACGCCTTTAAGACCCTGCGGATCTCAGGCCGGGCTCACATGGTTATGGAATATCACAAAAAGCAGGACCGACTCAACGAAGCCTCGCTGGGGAAGGCTAAAATTGGAACGACCGCCCGGGGGATAGGCCCCTGTTATGGTGATAAAGTGGCCCGGACAACGGCCTTACGCGTCGCGGATTTCTTGGATATGGACACCATGGCCGAAAAATTACAATATATTGTGGGGATTAAAAACAAGATTTTTTCGGCCCTCTATAATGATACAGCGCCATTGGATTATAAGGAAATTTATGAAAACTGCAAGGTTTGGGGTGAAGCGATTCGCCCGATAATCACCGACACGACCGCTCTTTTGCATAAATCATGGCAGGCGGGTAAATCGATGCTGTTTGAAGGGGCCCAGGGGACCATGTTGGACCTCGATCATGGCACCTTCCCGTTTGTCACTTCGAGTAATTCCAGTGCGGTGGGGTTGGCGGCGGCTACCGGGTTACCGGCCGCGGCGGTTGAGAGGTTCGTGGGGGTAGCCAAGGCCTATAGTACGCGTGTTGGGGCGGGCCCCTTTCCGACCGAGCAGGATAATGAAACCGGCAATTATATTCGTGAAAAAGGGCATGAATTTGGCACGACAACCGGCAGACCACGCCGCTGTGGTTGGTTTGATGCCGTCGCGGTGGATTATGCAATTCGTATCGGCGGCATAAATGAGATTGCCCTCCAGCATATGGATACCTTGAGTGGCTTGAAGGAACTCAAGCTATGTACCGCCTATAAATACAAAGGCGAAAAACTCGATTTCTTCCCTGCCGAAGCCGTGGTCTTGAAGGATGTAGAGTGTGAATATGAGATAATGGAAGGTTTCGACGGGAACCTTCGTTCGATCAAGCAGTACAGTCAGTTGCCAGGTGCCGCCAGAAAATACGTGGAGCGACTGGAAGAGGTGCTTGCCACTCCGATTACAATGGTTGGCATCGGACCGGGGCGGGATCAAACACTAATGAGATAATGGATGTTTGCGTCTTGCTTACGCGGCACAGAGTATGCTAAACGCCATTATAAAAATATGACCCCAGTGTCATGAGTTTTTTTGGTGCCCTCCTTAGGGGCTAAGGGCTCCTCCGCCTTTGGCGGATCGACTTCTGACAGGGGAGTCAAAACTTCAGTTTTAACACAAAATACCACTTTTGACGTGATCGTCATTGTTGGAGCATTCGCGTCAATTTGGAGTCATGAGTTATGAATAAAGACGAGTCTATAGAGATTCATCCTATTTTAGGGATCCCATGGTCAAAAATGCCTCGCCATGTGGCTATTATCATGGATGGCAACGGCCGTTGGGCCCAAAAAAGAGGTTTGCCCCGACTGGAAGGGCATCGCAATGGCAGTAAAGGGGTACAGTTCACCCTGACTGAGGCCGCTCGCCTGGGACTTGAGGTATTAACTCTTTATTCATTCAGTACCGAAAATTGGAAGCGTCCTCCCGAAGAAGTCGCCGGATTGATGAAGCTGTATCAGAAGCATTTGATCGAAGAACGCCCCACGATCATGGCCAATAATATTTCTGTCCGACATTTAGGTTCGGAAAAAGGGTTGCCTGATTTTGTGATTAAAGAGCTCCGCGAATCGGTCGAGATGAGCAAGAATAACACCGGCATGGTTTTATGTCTGGCGTTGAATTATTCCGGACGGTCTGAAATATTATCCGCGGTGAAGAAGATCGCTGGGGAATTTAAGGATGGATCGATTGGAATGGATGAGATTGATGAAGAGTTGATAAGTAAGCGGTTGGATACCGGCGGGTTGCCCGATCCGGATTTGCTGATACGAACCGCTGGGGAGATGCGGATCAGTAACTACCTGCTATGGCAGATCTCGTATGCTGAATTGTATGTAACCGAGGAGTTTTGGCCAGACTTTGACCGGGAGGTTATGCATAAGGCCATTCTCGATTATTCGAAGCGAAAACGACGGTTTGGCGGATTAAGCCCTTCAGAAAGATGATGGTCACGTCAATCATGGAACGCGATTCCTGCGGCAATAGCCGTTTTTCGAATGTCAGAGCCGCCGTTAAGATGTGGAAAAACAGGCTTGGAAAAAAATGATGCGGGCGTCAAACAGACGAGTAAAACGTCAAAGGGTGAGGACACATGTGACCTCAAAATAGTTATGACCAGAACGTCAAAGATAGAAAGTGTTGTTTGCAGGTGAGTATGTCAACGGTAACAAAACGCATTTTTTTTGGCTCGCTCATGGCAATTGCCCTGGTAGGCGGGGTGCTGGGGGAAGGATATCTGGGAAGTCAGATGACAAACCTGCGGTATCGGGGATTGGTTTTTGCGATGATTGTCGCCCTGACCGGCTGTTGCGGCCTGGTCGAGTTTGTCAGGTTATGCCGGAGTAAGCAGTGTTCCCCGCCGTTGTTCGTCATGTTCACCGCGATGGTCCTGATCGTCCTGGTTCCCTTTTGGGGATATCAGAAGAATGGGGCCATGTGTGTCGCGGG
>JAIPFO010000016.1 GCA_021736565.1 Phycisphaerae bacterium
ACGCGTAGAGAAGTACCACATCGCCCCGTTGTGCAGCGAATCCACGACTATAAAGAAATGGACATCCCCCTTTCTGAGCAAGATATTACGGAGCAGGCCGCCCGCTGCATGGACTGCGGAATCCCTTTCTGCCATGGCATGGGTTGCCCGGTGGTGAACCGCATCCCGGAATTTAACGATCTGGTTTACCAGGGCAAATGGGAGCAGGCCTGCCATAACCTCCACTCCACCAATAATTTTCCTGAAGTCACTGGCCGAATCTGCCCGGCCCCCTGCGAAACGGCCTGCACCCTTAATATTGACGAAAACCCGGTGCTGATCTGCCATATTGAATACCAGATCGCCGAGCGAGGCTTCGCCCAAGGCTGGATTAAACCGATGTTCGCTGAAAAGAAAACCGGCAAAACGGTTGCCGTGATCGGTTCAGGGCCCGCAGGCATGGCGGCCGCTCAACAGTTGGCCCGTGCCGGTCACACGACCACCCTCTTCGAACGCGACGACCGTATCGGCGGCCTCTTACGTTATGGCATCCCCGATTTCAAACTTGACAAAAAAATTCTCGATCGCCGCATGAAGCAAATGATGCTCGAAGGCGTTAATTTCAAAACAAACGTCAATGTCGGCGTCGATATTTCAGCCGATCAACTGCTGGATGATTTCGATGCCATATGTGTCACGATCGGTTCGACCATCCCACGCGACCTGCCAGTCCCGGGACGTTCCCTTGCGGGGGTCCATTTCGCCATGGACTATCTTAAACAGCAAAATAAACTGAACGCCGGCGATACGATCCCCTCCGATCAGATGATCAATGCCAGAAATAAAACAACGATTGTTATTGGCGGCGGCGACACCGGCTCGGACTGTGTAGGAACCGCGATCCGACAAGGGGCTCAAAAAGTTTATCAGTTTGAGATCCTGCCCAAACCGCCCCTGGCCCGAAAAAATGACAACCCCTGGCCCTTCTGGCCTCTGACCCTCCGTACCAGCACCTCTCAGCAGGAAGGCTGCCAACGACGATGGTCCATTCTCACCAAAGAACTAAAAGGACAGGACGGCATCCTGACCGAACTGTGCGGTGTGAAAGTCGAATGGAAAAAAACAGGGACCGGATTCAGCATGAACGAAAAAGAAGGCTCTGAATTTTCTGTTAAAACAGACCTTATCCTGCTGGCCATGGGTTTCACAAATCCACAAAGGACCGGCCTCCTTGATGAGTTCGACCTGGAACTCGATAATCGAGGCAACGTGAAAATCAACGAGAATTGCCAGACCAGTAACAAAAAAGTCTTCGCCGCCGGCGATGCCAACATGGGGGCGTCACTGGTAGTGAGGGCCATCTATTCCGGTCGTCAGGCCGCGGCGGGTATCAATCAATACCTCACATAAAACGCCGGCGTCATCTGTTTTGGGGCGATCATTTCCCGCCGCTCAAGGGCGGGTCCGCCTTTGGCCAATTGACTTTGGACGGTTGAGGGATAAATCCGTCATTTCGGAATTGTATGGGGCTACAGAGAGGCCGTCGGTCAAAAGCGTCAAAGGAAAAGGGGATCTCAGAATAGGTCGTCTTTTTTCGGCGGGAAAGAAAGTCATGCTGTTCACCCGGATGGGTCTGGTGAATCGTCGCATGGAGGAATGTGGGGATATAGTCAACCGCCTCATGTGAAATGGAGATCACCTGCGGTTGAAATATTTTTTTATCGAATTTGGACAAAACGTTTCATGGGTCATCATCGTACAATATAAAGTCATTTTCGTCTATTGATTTGTATCGTGATGTATGCCATAATACAAAAAGATCAGCATTGTTGTCAAATTTTCTTTTAGGTTGGAGCATGAATCATCAGTACCTGCTCTCGCTGAAAAAATAGAAATGTATTGTAAAAATGCGATCGCCCCTTTAATATACTGACACCAATACGCTTTGTTTGATGGTTGCGTCATATGTCAATTTTGACGCGTAAAACGTCGATTAAAAGCCAGGATCAACGCTTCTCAATGCTTTTGACGCGGATGTTTTTTTGGCTGAAAACATTATTTCAATGGATAGCAAATGAAAAATTCCCAATTTGAGATACTTTTAGAGGTGGTCAATGGTCGTCGTTTGGAAAAAATACCCACCGGATTTATCGTCGATTGCCCCTGGTTGCCCAGTTGGCATGGGGTCAGTACATTGGATTATTTTACCGACGATATCTGCTGGTTTGAAGCGAATAAAAAGGCGATCGAAACCTTCCCGGAGACTATTTTTCTGCCTGGTTTTTGGTCTGAATACGGCATGTGTACCGAACCGAGTGCCTTTGGCGCTAAATGCCAGTGGTTCGAGAACAATATGCCGCACGCCGACCGGATCATCAAGGATTTGTCGGAGGTCGACACTTTGGGCCGCCCAAACGTAAGGACCGATGGCCTATTACCGTTTGTGATCAATCGGCTAAAGCACATGCAACCCCAAATCGAATCCATGGGCCATCAGATCAAATTCGCTGTGGCACGCGGGCCGCTGAATATCGCTTCGTTCCTGCTTGGGACAACTGAACTGATGATGGGCATGATGACCGATCAGGATCAATGCCACAAATTCGTTGGCATGATCACCGATTTTTTAATTGACTGGATCGGTTATCAGATCGAATGCTTCCCATCGATCGAGGGCATCCTCCTTCTCGACGACATCATTGGCTTTGTCGGCGATGACCAGTGCAAAGAGTATGTGGTGCCCTACTTTAAAAAAATCTATGGATCATTTGACACAAAGATCAACATGCTGCATAATGATGCCAATGGCCTTGTAAGTGCCCGGTATCTTGCCGAAATGGGTGTGAATTTATTCAACCCCAGTTTTGAGCATAGTTTGAAAGAACTGAAGAATTTAACCGATAATAAAGTGACTATTTTTGGAAATATTCCTCCCCGTGACGTCTTGGCGGCGGGTACACCGCAGGCGGTAAGCGATGCGGTCCGGGATTCGATCGCCGGCCTTGAGGATCTATCGCGATTGGTCCTCTCCTGTGGCGGCGGCATGCCCCCCAATGCCTCCAGTGAGAATATTATGGCTTTTATGACCGCAGCGGGCAATATATCGCCCACTCTAAACGTATAAACTAGACGCCAGCGTCATAAGTATTTAAGGAACTTCTATGAGAAAAATTTCCACGATTAAAAAGAATATTTCGGTTCACTCAAGAATGGCCGTGTTGATATCGAGCTGCATTATTCTTGCGATTTTGCTCACCGGATGTTCAGGTACCGTTAGCCCGAAAGCAGCCAAAAATGTTTTGATCTATACAAAAAACGGTAAGGGCTATGTTCACAAGAATATCCCTGCCAGCATCGCAGCGTTAAAAGGTCTCTGTCAGAAAAACGGTTGGAAATGTCAGGCGACGGATGACCCGGCGATCTTTACGACTGAAAAAATATCTCAGTTTGATGTGCTGGTCTTTTCAAATACCAACAATGAGACCTTTGACACGGATGCTCAGAAAAAGGTCTTCCAGGCCTATATTCGGGGCGGCGGCGGCTTTGTGGCGATCCACTCGGCGTGCGCATCTGAAAGGCAATGGCCGTGGTATTGGGCCAACGTCGGTTGTAAATTTGTAATGCATCCTAAATTTCAGAAATTCGATGTGAAGGTCCTTGACAAAAAACATCCTTCAACGGAATTTCTGCCGGATATCTGGGCGTGGGAAGATGAATGTTATATCTTTGACCATCTAAGCTTAACAACAAAGGTTCTGCTTGCCGCCGATTTGCGAACGATTGAATTTAATCAGCCAAACACATACCCCGGAAAAACATTCGGCGATTATTTCCCACTGTGCTGGTGTCAGGAATTCGAAGGCGGACGTCAATGGTATACCGCTCTGGGGCATGCACCGGAACACTTCAATGACGAAAACTATTTAAGACATCTGGAAGGCGGCATTCGCTGGGCGATGGAAAAGAAATAACCAGGACGCCGGTGTCATACTATTTTGGCACCCGGCATCCGTTTTTAATAACTGATTTGAAATGAAAAAAAATATTCGACGTAACCATCACAATTACCCATCTTAAAACTTTATAGGAGTTTGAACCCATGAAACGAAGAGAATTTATCAAAAGTGCGGCCGTGACATCCGCAGGACTATTCCTGGCATCCTGCGATGGCCCAACTTCCTATAGCAGTCCCGTCATCGCTCCCCGTAATATCGGGGCCAACGACAAGATCAATGTCGCCCAGATCGGTTTTGGCCGTATCGCCCATTACGATCTTGGCGAGACGATGAAAAATGATGGCTGTCGGATCGTTGCGGTGGCCGATGTCGATATAAATCGTGCCAAAGAGGGTAAACAATGGATCGAGGACAAATATAAGAAAAAAAGCGGCCAAGAGAATCCCGTTGATGTCAAGGTCTATCAAGACTACCGCGAAATGTTGCAGGATAAAAGTATTGATGCGGTGATCATTTCTACGCCCGATCACTGGCACGCGCAGCCTGCGATGGAAGCGGCGATTGCCGGCAAAGACATCTACCTTCAAAAACCGGCTTCTTTGACCATTGCCGAAGGGCGCGCGATGAGCGATACCGTTAGAGGGCAAAAACGCATTCTACAGATCGGCAGCCAGCAGCGGGCCTCGAACCCCTGGCCGCAGTTTAAGCAGGTTTGTGAGCTGGTGCGTAACGGCCGAATCGGGATATTGAGCCATGTGGAGGTTGGCCTTAGTACCGATCCGGGCTGTGGTAATGAACCCAAAATGCCCGTTCCGGCGAATCTGGACTTTGACATGTGGCTGGGGTCAACGCCTCTGGTCGACTATACTGAAAAAGGCGTGCATCCGCAAAAGGGGTACGGCAGACCCGGCTGGCTTCGTATCGAAAATTACGGTGCCGGCATGATCACGGGCTGGGGCGCCCATCATCTCGATACCGCTCACTGGGGGATGGGCATGGAATACAGCGGTCCGGTCGAAGTTGAAGGCGAAGGGGAGTTCCCGGAATCCGGTTTGTGGAATGTCCATGGAAAATTTACAACGCATGCTAAATACGCCAACGGGGTGACCATGGAAGTCAGCAGCCGATTTAAAAACGGTGTTAAATTTATTGGTACCGAAGGCTGGCTGTTTGTCTCCCGCGGGAATGCAAAGGTCACCGCAAGTGACCCCAGTTCCGGCAGTTCCAATAAAAGTGCATTAGATGCCAGCAACCCGATGATCCTGCACTCGAAGATCGGTGACAATGAGATCAAACTTTACCACAGCCCTGAAATGCATGAGAACTGGCTCGATTGTATTCGCAGCAGACAAGAACCGGTTGCCCCCGTGGAGGTGGGCCATCGTTCCTGCAGCGCATGCCTGCTGAGCAGTATCGCCATGAAACTGCCAGGAAAGCTGCATTGGGACCCCAAAAAAGAGAAGTTTATCGGTAACGTCGCAGCCAATGCAATGCTGTCACGGACGCAGCGCGGCCCATATGGTACAACGAAAGTCAAAGTTTAATCCACACCAACACAGCCCGAAGGGCTGAAAGAACATCGCCCGGGGCAATGGCCCCGGGTCATTTTGGCTAAAAACCATCCCCCTGAAAGGGCGGCATAATCAGGCTTGTATGCATATAAAGGATCGTCAATCATGGAAAAATATTTATCTCTTTCAATCGCCTTAATCGTAATGCTATGCTCTTTAGGCTGTAAAGATACCAAAAGTGATTTTACCGGTGCAGCCGGTGAAGTGAAACTCCTGACCCTCGATCCCGGTCATTTCCATGCGGCCCTGGTGCAAAAGACCATGTACGACCAGGTCAGTCCTGTTGTACACGTTTACGCGCCCGAAGGGGCCGATGTGCAGGATCACCTTAACCGGATAAAAGGGTTCAATTCAAGAGCGATATCGCCGACAACCTGGGAAGAGAAGCTTTACACCGGTGAAGATTTCCTTGAAAAGATGCTCACTGAGAAAAAAGGCAACGTGGTCGTGACCTCCGGCAATAATTCCAAAAAAACCGACTACATCTATAAAACCGTCGAGGCCGGTTTGAACGTTTTGGCCGATAAGCCCATGGTGATCAGCCCTGAAAAATTCGACCTGCTGGTGCAATCATTTGAAAAAGCCAAAGAAAAGGGTGTGTTGATCTATGACGTCATGACCGAACGGCATGAGATAACGACGATGCTTCAAAAAGAACTCGCCAATACCCCCTCGTTGTTCGGCCAGCTGAAAAAAGGCACCCCCGAAGAACCCGCTATTACCAAGGAAAGTGTTCACCACTTCTTTAAATATGTCGCAGGTAATCCGATCAAACGCCCGGGGTGGTTCTTTGATCCGGCACAGAGGGGTGAGGGGCTCGTCGATGTTTCAACGCACCTGGTGGACCTGATCCAATGGGAATGTTTCCCAGGGCAGATCATCGACTATAAGAAAGACATCCAGATGCTTTCGGCAAAACGCTGGGGCACAGAGATGACCCTTGAGCAGTTTAAGGAGGTCACGCAACTTGAGAGTTTCCCCGATTATCTTAAACAATACGCTGTGGGGGATAAGTTGAACGCGATCAGCAACGGCCAGATGGTCTATAAGATCAAGGACGTCCATGCCAGGGTTTCGGTCATATGGAACTACCAGGCCCCCGAAGGCGCCGGCGATACCCATTACTCGATCATGCGAGGCACTCAATGCAATATTATCATACAGCAGGGCAAGGAGGAAGGCTTCAAACCCACGCTCTATGTCGAGGCGATTGAAGGTGATGACATATCGACACTACTGGCGAAAGCGGTGGATGTCGATCTCCAGAAGAAATATCCCGGCATCCGCATTGAAAAGATCGTCCCGAACAAATGGAAAGTTCATATCCCGGCAAAATACCACGTTGGCCATGAAGCACACTTCGCCCAGGTCACCAAAAAATACCTGGGATACCTGCAAGACGGCAAACTACCTGACTGGGAGGTCCCCAATATGATCGCCAAGTACTACACCACCACCCAGGCACTTCAGGCCGTCAATAAATAACGTTCTTGATCAAACGCATTGCTTCGGCGGTCAACGGTTCGGTCAACCTGATGCTTTAATGTCCTGGCCGACTCGTGGCCTTCTGGGTGTCTATTATTATATCCCTATTGGGGGAGCGTTATTGTGAAGGTGGAGCCGCAACCGGGTTCGCTTGTAACGCCAAGGGTGCCGCCGTGATTTTCAATGATATTGGAACAGGCCAAGAGCCCCAGGCCGGTCCCCTGCTTGTCGGGATGCGTGCTGTTTTTTTTCGTGGTAAAAAATGGTTCAAATATTTTATTGAGATTTTCTGAAGGAATACCACAACCGGTATCCGTAATTTTAATTTCAACCTTAGCGTCGCTGTGGCGGCATGCTTCGATGGTTAACTTTCCCCCCCTCTCGAGCATGGCCTGCCGGGCGTTGATCAGAAGGTTTAGTATGACCTGATGTAATTGCCCTTTAACGGCTGTTACTGAAAGGTCCGGGTCCACCTTCATACTAATGGTAATATTGTCCTTCTTCATGTCCCGGGCAAGGGTGAGAAAGCAGTCTTCGATCAGGTCTGTCAGATTAACAGATTCGAGGTCTTTGTCGTTATCGCGGCCCGTATTTAACATACTGGCAATAATAGCGGCCGCTCGATTGCCATGCTGAATAACTTTTTCAAGGGTTTTACACACCAGTTTTGTATCTTCGGGGTGTTTTAACGCCAATTCGGAGTAATTGATGATGGGGACCAGGAGGTTATTGAACTCATGGGCGGCGATACAGGACATGGTCCCCATCGCAGCCATTTTCTGAATGGTCGTCATCTGCACTTGAAGTTGATCGATTTTTTCTTCATTATCTCGTAATTTTTGATGAATATTCTGACGTTTCTGAATTAAACTGGTCAAATTTCGCTCCAATACTCGATGGTGACGTGCATCGTCCATATTGACGCGTCAAAAAACGTCGATTAAAACCAGAATCAACGCGTCAAAATCCATATTTACACCTGAAAAAGGCCTTTATAATACACCAAAGGCTAACAAAAATTACAGGTACTGCTGTCAATAGGGCTTGTTTATTTTCATTGGCCATAGTAGAATAGGCTAGCCCGGATACTCATGTTATCGGGTTTGCATAAGGAAAATCTTGAACCCATGGATACAGAAGTACTACTAAGTGAGTTATTGGACGTAGCAGAGAAGATGGGCCTTGAAATTCGTCATGTCTTACTTGACGGGGATGGCGGGGGTCTTTGTTGCCTTCGGGGGCAATGGGTACTATTTGTCGATGGGCAGGCCAGTCTGGAAGATTGCCTGGCAACGACCGTTGAGGCATTAGCCAGTCGACCTGAACTGGACGATTTTTATATCAGGCCGCAGTTGAGAGCAATGATTGAATCATATAAAACTTGAAGGGGGCTGTACCGTTGACTGCCTGGGCGGTAGTTGAAACGACCAATACACAAAAGCTGGACGCGTTGGGTTTTTGGTGTTATAATGACCTTTTAATAATACGTTAATGTAGACGCCAGCGTCAAAAATATGCTTAAAAGCCCTTTTTCCGCATCTGCAAGGCTCACCCGCCTTTTGACGTGGGAATCAGGATTGTCACGTGTGATAAATGGAGATTTCATGTCTGAACGCAAAGAAAAATTAAACGAAGAAAATGGTCGGCCCGACGACATTCTTGTTGTCGATGATAATGCCAAAAATGCCGAGTTACTCGAAGTGTATCTTCTGCCCCTGGGCGTTGATATTCGAATTGCGGTCGACGGCATCGACGCCCTGGAGAAGGTTGAGCAGAAGAAACCGGATATAATTTTGCTGGATATTATGATGCCCCGGATGAGCGGCTTTGAGGTTTGCCGAAGGCTGAAAAGCGTCCCGGAGACCAAAGATATCCCCATTATTATCATAACGGCACTCTCAGAAGTCGGTGACGTTGAACGCGGCGTTGATTGTGGTGCCGATGATTTCATCAGTAAGCCGGTGAATAAACTTGAACTGATCACCCGGGTTAAGAGTTTGCTTCGAATCAGAAATCTTCACGGCGAACTGGAGCGAACGCTTTCGTATCTTGCGGAGATCGAAGAGGATAATCGGGGCAAATAACATTGATATCGCCATCAAAAGTCAATTTGCATCGTTCAAATCGTCCTCTAAGATGCGGAAAACAGGCGTCAAAAAACTAACGACGCTGGCGTCAATGTTAATATCATACGTTTTTTGAATCTCATTTTTCCAAACCGACCCTGGCGCCAGTGCCTTAAGTTCCCCTGGTTTGCCCGGTTGATTTTAATTTGGAAATCGCCATTTAACGTGGGAGTTCGTGATATGAATAAGATAAAATATTCTTTTTTGTTCGTCATCCTTTTTGCCATAACGACCCAGGGGCAGGAGAAAAAAGTGATCGAAACCAAAACACCGGAAAACTGGACCGCACAGGAAGTTCGAATTATTGATCGTCCCGACGAGATCGTGGCCGTTCTAGAAAATGGCATGGTTGCTATCGTCAGGGAAAATCGGACCGCCCCGGTCGCGGCGGTTCGATTGTATGTCAAGGCTGGCAGTATTTACGAAGGCGATAATCTCGGCGCAGGGTTAAGCCACTTGTTTGAGCATTTACTGGCTGGCGGTGCGACCCAAAAGCGAAGTGAGGAGGACTCGAAACAGTTGATCCAGAAAATTGGTGCTCGCTTCAATGCCTATACCAGTAAAGAGCGCACCTGCTATTACCTGACGGTCCCCGCTCAGCATGTGGGCTCGGCGTTGGATCTGGTTGCCGATTGGGTGACACGTCCGACTTTCCCGGAAGATTCATTTAAACGGGAATGGGGTGTTGTACAGCGTGAATTGGAAATGGGCGCCACTGACCCTCAGCGGCAATTGTGGAAGTTGTTCAGTGAATTACGTTATAAAGTTCACCCCGCCGGCTATCCGGTCATCGGCCATCAAGCAATCGTTCAGAAATTGACGCGTCAAAATGTTCTCGATTATTATCATCGCATGTATGTTCCCGATCATTGCGTGATCGTGATTACCGGTGATATTAATGCAGAAAAGATGCTCGAAGCGATCAAGAAGGAATTCAAAGACTTTGCCCGGACGGCCAAACCCACCATTGTTTTACCGGAAGAGCCGGACATAACCGCTCCTCGCGAAATGGTAAATGTCTTTCCGGCACTAAAAGGGCCGGCAAAGATGATACTCGGGTTTCCTTCCTTTAAATTGCAGCATCCTGATGTCTATGCATTGGACACCCTGGCCAATATCATGGGGCAGGGCAAGAGCAGCCGTCTCTACCAGGTATTGCGTGAGAAAGAGCAGCTGGTTTTGGGCGTCATGGCGGCCAATGATACCCCCTACTGGGCGGAGGGCACATTCCTGGTCATTTGTGAAATGGACCCTGCAAATGTGGCCGGCGTCCAGACCGCTATTACGCGTGAAATTGAGAATATCGTCAAAAAAGGCGTGACCGATACCGAGCTGGCCCGGGCCAGGAGGCAGCTGCTCGGCAGTCATATTCGTTCACACCAGACCTCAGAACAGCAGGCGGCCAGTATGGCTGAAGATTACCTGGCTACTGGCGATCCCCATTATTCCGATCATTATACCCAAAACATGCAAAAAGTAACCGCCAAACAGGTTCAGGAAATGGCGCGCAAGTATCTTTTGCCCCAAAAGCAGATCTCCGTGGTGATCACCCCAACCCCGTTACCGGGCTTGACCGAAGATAAACAAGCCAAACAGGGCGAATCCGAGGTCAAAAAAATTACACTGAAAAATGGCTTGCGGGTCCTGCTCAAGCGGAACCCGGCCGTACCGCTGGTTAACATGCAACTTTTTACAATGGGGGGCTTCTTGGACGAAACCGATGCCAACAGCGGATTGACAAATCTGTTGAGTCGTTTGTCGGTAAAAGGGACGAAGAATTATACCGCTAAACAAATCATTGATTATTTCGATGGCGTTGGTGGATTGCTCAACGCCTCCAGTGGCAATAATACCTATTACTACGCCGCGGAGGTTATGTCGCAAGATTTTAAAGACGCGTTTAATATCTTCAGCGATATCGTCCTGAATCCTACCTTCCCACAGGGGGAACTGGCTAAGTTAAAACCTCAGATATTAGCGGGTATTGAAAAAGTTAAAAATTCCTGGCCGGCTGAAGGAGAGCGTTTCTTCCGAGAAAAATTCTTTACCAACAGTCCCTACCAGCGATTTTCAATGGGCACCACCGATACCGTCAAAGCGATTAGCCGGGAGAAGATCGCTGATTTTCACCGTGCCAATACCGTAGGCGCCCGATCAGTTTTGGCAATTTTTGGCGATTTGGATATGGTCGCAACCGAGAATCTTGTCCGCGAAAAATTTGAAACGATGCCCGCGGGCAGCCCCTTTGATCTGTCCCGATTCCCGAAAGAACCTGAGCATAAGGCATTACGGGTTTTTGTCGAAAAGACTGACAAAAATGGCGCAACAGTACACGTCGGCTATCCCGGAATAAAACTGACCGATATTCAAGAACGTTACGCCATGGAAGTTGTGACTGAAATTGTGGGTAGTTATTCCGGGTGGCTGTTCACGCTTCTCCGGGGAAAACAGTTGGTTTATTACACACATGGGAGCAATTTCATCGCCTTACTCCCGGGGTATGTTGTTGGGACGGCTCAATGTGAGGCGGAAAAAGCACCGGAGGTGATGAGGTTGATCATGGAGCAACTGGCCAGACCCGCCCGGGGAGAATTTACCGAAGACCAGGTGGCCCAGGCCAAGAGTAAATTGATCAATTCAGAGATCCTGGACAAATTGACAAGCTCAGAGATGGCCACCTCTGCGGCCCTGGACGAAATGTATTTCAAAGACTACAAATGGTCGCGTGGAAATGCCAATCGGATCATGGCCATCACCCTGGACGATGCCAAAAAGGTGGCCGCTAAGTATCTCGCCAGCCCCGCGACGGTTACCATTAAAACCTCCAGACCTGAACTGTTCAAGAAACCTGCCCCCATTGCCGGTGGCGTCAAATAATCGTTACGAAATCATCAAATATGACCAGCAAAACCAACTCTCATATTAAAATTGGCGTTAGTATGAACTACCGCGTCACTTCAAGCGGGACCCGAAGGGCTTATATTGACAGCCCGTATATCGACTTCCTGGCGGACTGGGGTGTCCAGCCGGTTCCCATAGCGATCACCGATTCATATGAAATGTTGGATCGCGCACTAATGGGACTGGATGGTGTTTTATTTACCGGTGGGTTGGACCTGGACCCGGTATTGTGGGATGAACCATTACACGACAAGACGGAATTAGTACATCCTCGCCGGCAGAAGTATGACTTTGATCTGTATAAAGCCGTAACGGCCCGGCATCTGCCGATCATGGGAATATGCCTGGGCCTTCAGATGATCAACATCTATCATCACGGCAGTCTTTATCAGCATTTACCCCAATCGCCCGGCCTGGTGGATCACGGCCGGGAGCATCATCACACCTCCCATTCTCTCACGCTCGCCCCGGAAAGCAGGCTGTATACATGGCTGGGAGAGAAAAATATTTCAGTGATGAGTGGCCACCATCAGGGAGTCTGCCGGCTGGGTGAGGGGCTTCTGGCAGCGGGTATCGCTGATGACGGGGTGATCGAAGCCATTGAAAGGCCCGAATACCCCTTCCTCATCGCCGTTCAATGGCACCCGGAAAAAGATCCTGAAAACCCGGTAACCCGGGCCATTACAGAAAATTTCCTTAATGCCGCAGCGTCATACACCCTGCGCAAGTCATCGTTGACGCCGGAGCCATAGTGAAGGCGTTATCCACAACTTGATCGATGCCAGGCTGGCCTTTAATTGACGCTTTTACTCGTTCATATTCACTTTTGCCCCAACCCTCTAATAAGCGGCCTGCTTGACGGCCACGAGGACCCTGCATAGAATGAAAGACCAGATAATCATACGCGATGCTATCCGGGAGGATGCCCCAAAACTGGTTCAGTTCAACCTACAGATGGCCCGGGAAACTGAAGGGCGTCAACTCGACGAGCGTGTGTTGACCTCCGGGATACACGCAGTCCTTAGTGACCCGAAGTATGGCTTCTACCTGGTGGCCGAAGTTGACGGAACAGTGGCCGGCTCCCTGATGGTAACCACCGAATGGAGCGATTGGCGAGACGGTGTTTTCTGGTGGATACAGAGCGTTTACGTCGTATCCCAATGCCGCCGTCGTGGCCTGTTTCGGGCTCTGTATAAGGAGGTCACCCAACGCGCGAAAAATACGGCCAAAGTCTGCGGTTGCCGCCTCTACGTTGAGCAAGACAACGCCGCGGCGCAGGCGACATATACCAAGCTGGGCCTGGTAGAAACAAGCTACAAATTATTTGAAGAACTTTTCTCATAACAGACAGAGGAGACCACCGGCCCCACCCGGCATTTTGTCTCTGTCGCGACAAATGTTGATCGAAGGTGCTGGCAATCTAAACGAGGACGATGAAAGCGGGGCCACCGTGGAGCCGCTGATGCAATTAACCCTTACGTAACACTGCGAGGAACACATGAAAATACTTATCACCACACTGGTCATTACCTTGGCTGCCTGCACCCTTTACGCTAAAGAGTACCATGTATCAACCACGGGCCTTTCGGCCGGAAATGATGGGTCCCAGGCAAAGCCCTTCAAGACGATATCGGCCGCGGCGAATATCGCTCAGCCCGGTGATGTGATCACCGTCCATGGAGGGGTTTACCGCGAACGGGTCAATCCGCCGCGTGGGGGAACCGCCGACAGTCAACGCATCGTTTACCAGGCGGCTAAAGGTGAGCAGGTTATCATCAAAGGGTCCCAAATCGTCAAGGGGTGGATAAAGGTGGATAGCCATACCTGGAAAGTGATCCTGCCCAACAGTTTCTTTGGTCAATTCAATCCGTTCAATGACCTGATCAGCGGTGACTGGTTCAGGAATAATAAGGGCGCAAAGAATCATACCGGCGCTGTCTATCTTAACGGGAACTGGCTGGCCGAGACCTTTACCCTCAACGAGGTGCTCAAGCCGGTTGGAAAAAACCCGCTCTGGTATGCCCAGGCAGATGACACCAACACGACCCTCTGGGCACAGTTTGAGGGCGTTAACCCCAATACGGAACTGGTCGAAGTCAACGTTCGGCAGACGGTATTCTACCCCGAAGAGCCGGGTGTCAATTACATTACAGTACGCGGCTTTACAATGGAGCATGCCGCGACACCCTGGGCACCACCAACCGCCGAGCAGATCGGCCTGATCGGAACGCACTGGTCTAAAGGATGGATTATTGAAAACAATACCGTTCGCCACTCGGCCTGTTCGGGCATTGCCCTGGGAAAACATGGCGACAGGTTTGACAACACATCAGCCGACAGTGCCAAAGGATATGTTGAGACGATCAAACGGGCGCTAAAACGCGGCTGGTCGAAAAAGAATATCGGCCATCACATCGTACGCAATAATCACATTTCACACTGCGGCCAGACCGGGATCGTCGGCAGTATGGGTGCGATATTCTCAACAGTCACCGGTAATGTGATACACGATATTCATCTCGACCGAACGTTCGGCGGTGCGGAAATGGCCGGAATAAAGTTTCACGGCGCGATCGACACGGTCATCAGTAATAATCACATCTATCGGTGCGGCGGCCATGGCGGAATCTGGCTCGATTGGATGACACAGGGGACACGAGTCACCGGTAATTTTCTCCATGACAACAGTCAGGACCTTTTTGTTGAGGTCAACCATGGCCCGTTCCTGGTGGACAATAATATATTCCTTTCACCCGGCGGACTGCTGGAAGCCTCCGGCGGCGGTGCCTACGCCCACAATCTTTTCAACTGCCAGGTCAGGCTGCGAGCCGAAAAGACACGCGATACGCCGTTCCATAAACCTCACAGCACCGAAGTTGCCGGACTGTCCAAAGTTACCGGCGATGATGAACGCTTCTTGAATAACCTTTTTGTCGCACATGAGGGATTGGCCGTCTATGACGCATGGAAGCCCGCCAACCTTAAGGCCGTCGCAAATGTCTACCTGGCCGGTGCCATGCCGGCCAGCACTGACCGCGACGCCCTGGTCGCCAAAGCCTTCGATCCCGGGATCACGCTTCAAGAAAAACCTGACGGATGGTATTTTGAAATGACTGTCGATCCGGCCTGGGTTACAAAACAGAAGCGAGCCGTTGTAACCACCGAATCACTACCCAGGGCAAAGGTTCCCAACTTACCCTACGAAAAACCAGATGGAACCCCTTATCGACTGGATACGGACTATTTTGGCGAGAAAAGAAACATAGACAGTCCAGCCCCAGGGCCATTTGAGTGGAAAAATGAGAAAATAATCCTTCTGAAAGTCTGGCCAAAAAAATAACCCCGTGTGATCCCCGCGTCAATGCCAACGTTTCACCCAACCATCATAGTCAACCTGAAGTGGAGTTTTAAGAAAGAATTCTCTTATGAAAAAAAAACACCGGTTGCCGATTGTGATGCCTCCGTCAAAAGTCGTTTTGCAGCGTTCAACTCGCCCTTTAAAATGCGGGAAACGCGCGTCGGGAATGACGCTGGCGGCTATTGTATGTTTTTTTATGACCCATCTTCTCTCTTCAGGGCATCTGAAAGCCGATTATCCAGATGAATATAATGTGCGCTGGGATCACCCGAGCAAAAATTCGATGGAATCCATGCCCTGCGGCGGCCATGATATCGGCCTGAACGTCTGGGTGGAAAATGGCGATATCCTGTTTTATATGCAGCGAAGCGGCTCACTCGCCGAAACGAACGAATATCTTAAGCTGGGCCGTATTCGCCTCCAGCTGACCCCCAATCCGTTTGCTTTGTCGGCTGGGCAGTTTCGACAGGAACTCAAACTGCGTCAGGGCTACATCGAAATTTACGGTAAGTCACCCCTGCCAAATGGCAAAACCATCGAAGCCACCGTGCGTATCTGGGCCGAAACCAATCGCCCGATCATCCATCTGGAAGTGGACTCCGATCAACTCATTCAAGCCAATGCCGCCTATGAAAACTGGCGGCTGGACGATGAGGATATCCCCAACAACAATCGACGCCGATCATTCTTTTCTTTGAACAACTATCCCGGTAAAGTCACCATGAAAGCCGATACCATGGCCCGGGACCCCCAGGGTGTACTGTTTTATCATCGCAACCCCGACGAGAAGCTCATCCCGAATATGCTCATCCGCCAGCAGCAGCTTGAAGAATACAAGGAGCAGATCGTCGATGATCTTCACGGTCGAACCTTTGGCGGCATGATGACCGGCAAGGGTTTTGTACCCGCAGGTGAAACCAAAGGAACCTATCAAACCACACCCTATAAAGCCTGGCATATCGCCTCAAAAAAACCCGCCAATACCCACCACCTGCGTATCGTAACACACATCGCCCAGACCCAAACAATCGACTCCTGGCAAAAGGGATTGCACACACGGATCAACGGCTCGGATAACGACCTGGAAAAAGCACGCACCGTTACACAAAACTGGTGGTCGGCGTTTTGGGATCGCAGCCGGATCGTCATCAATCCCGAGAATGCAGACCCCAGCAGCAAACCCTGGCGAGCGGCCCGCAACTACAATCTTTTCCGCTACCAGCTCGGCTGCAACGCGTTCGGTGAATACCCCTCAAAGTTCAACGGCGGCAATTTCACCTTCGATGCCAATCTTCTCGGCGGGGCCGGCCGGGATTTCGGGCCCGACTGGCGCAACTGGGGCGGCGGGGTCTTTACCGCCCAAAATCAGCGTCTTCTCTACTGGCCCATGCTTAAGGCCGGCGATTTTGATGCGATCCTGACCCATTTTGAACTCTACCGCAAGGCTCTCGGGGGTGCCCGCGCCCGTGTCAAAAAACACTTCGGCCATGATGGTGCCATCTTCAGCGAATACCTCGGCGTCCCCGGCTTGGCCCTGGCGGCCGGGTACGGCTGGGAAAGCGGCCCGCGCTCTCGTGGTGAGGAAATACCATTCGGCGATCCACGGGCAGATGCCACCGGTCAGTACAACGATCTTGTCGAAAAAGGCATCATGGCCAACGGGTCGATCGCCTACCACTGGGAATCCCAGCTCGAAACGGCCTACATGATCCTCGAATACCGCCGTTTTACCGGCGCCCAGATCACCCAATACATCCCCTTGATCGAAAACGCCGTCGTCTTTTTCGACGAACATTACCGTAAACGCCAGAAGATGCGCTCCGGGAAAGAACTGAACGAACAGGGCCAACTCGTTATCTATCCATCCAAGGCGTGCGAAACCTTCCGCGGGGCGACCAACCCCACCGATCTTCTCGCCGGCTTAAAGGCTTGCATTGAGGAGATTCTCACACTCGACGAGAACTCCCTGAAACTGCGTAACATGGCGTATTACCGAAACCTGCAAAAAATGATCCCGCCCTTTACCTATGCACAGACCGATGGCGTTCGCGTTATCCAGCCGGCAGAAAAATGGAAAGTCTATCGAAATGCCGAGATCCCGCAGCTCTATCCGTTGTTCCCGTTCAACCGCTTCGCGCTGGGCCGTGATGATATGCAGGTCTTCCGGAATACCTATGCCAAGGGCAAGTTCCGCAAGGGCAATATCGTCAGCTGGCATCAGGACGGCATCTTCTTTGCCCGCATGGGCCAGACCGCTGAGGCCGCCGATTTCAACATACGCAAGCTCGATGACAGCCCACGCCGCTTCCCCACCTTCTGGGGCCCGGGGCACGACTGGGTCCCCGACCACAACTGGGGCGGCAGTGGTATGATAGGCCTGCAGGAAATGCTGATGCAGACCATCGGGAATAAGATCTATCTCTGTCCCGCCTGGCCGAAAGACTGGGATGTCGATTTCAAGCTGCACGCCCCCTATCAAACCGTTGTAGAGTGCAGGATACGCGACGGAAAAATAACATATTTAACCGTTACGCCCGCCTCTCGCGGTAAGGACGTTATTACGGTTATGGAAGGTCTTTCAAGATAATGGCCCTCTTGTGACTCATATAAAAACGCCACAACTGCAGCCGATTTGTCCCGTTTTGCTAACGTTTAATCTTCACAATTTAAGATCCTACGTTACGCTTAATTGGACAAAAAGATCCGCAATGAGTATAATATCGAAATAACGAAAGGATGCCCCATGAACTCACGGGAACGATTACAGAAGACATTGAATCATGAACCGGTCGACAGGGTGTGTGTCGATTTTGGAGCGACGCATGTAACCGGCATCTCCGCCAGTACGCTCTCAAAACTCAGGAAGGCCTTGCTGGGCGAAGAGGATTATCGCGTGAAGATCATTGAACCGTTTCAGATGCTGGGCGAAATGGATGATAAACTCATCGAGGCACTGGGGGTCGATGTCCTGCCGGTCTTGCCGCCGAAGACCATGTTCGGTTTTGAAAACAAGGACTGGAAAGAGTTTACGATGTTCGACGGGACCGAAGTGCTGGTCCCGGGCGATTTTAACGTGACCTCGGATAACAAAGGAGGATGGTATCTCTATCCCCAGGGCGATACCTCTGTTCCTCCCAGTGGTCATATGCCAAAGGATGGTTTCTATTTCGACGCCATCTGCCGTCAGGACCCGATCATCGAAGAAAAACTGGACCCCGCCGATAACCTCCAGGAGTTTGCCCTGTTGACCGACGAAGATATTGCGCCTCTTGCCGAAAGGGCCGAGACGGTCTATAACCTGGGCAAAGGCGCTATTCTCAGTGCGCCGGGAACCGGCTTTGGCGATATTGCCCTGGTGCCGGCCATGTGGATGAAGGACACACCGGGAATCCGGGACGTTGAGGAGTGGTATGTTTCCACCGCGATGCGGCGGGATTATGTTTACAAGGTCTTTGAAGGGCAGTGCGACATTGCATTAAAGAATCTCAAGCGGTTGATCGACACACTCGGCGATAACGTTCAGGCCGTTTTTACCACCGGGACCGATTTTGGCATGCAGCATGGGCTTTTCGTCTCTCCCAAGGCCTACCGGGACCTCTTCCAGCCTTTCCACAAGATCATTAATGATTTTATACATAAAAACTCAAACTGGAAAGTATTTATTCATTCCTGCGGCGCAGTGAAGGAAATCATACCGGACTTTATCGCCTCAGGCTTTGACATCCTCAATCCCGTTCAATGCTCTGCGGCGGGTATGGCCCCTGCCGAACTGAAAGACAGGTTCGGCAACGACCTGGTCTTCTGGGGCGGCGGGGTCGACACCCAGCAAACACTCCCATTCGGCACGCCAGAAGAAGTTTACAAGGAGGTGCTCGGCAGGATCAGGCTGTTCAATACCCCCACCGGCATGGTATTCAACACGACCCACAATATCCAGGCGAAAACACCGATCGATAATCTAATGGCCATGTTAAAGGCGATCAAAGACAGCGCCCAATAACGGAAAATAAGACCCAATGAGTAGAACTCGAATAGTTCAGAAAGTCTAGAATGAACAACTTTACAGATGAGAAACAGGGAAGCATACGGTTTGTCGCAGGCGTATGTTTCGTCGCGGCCCTGGGCGGACTTCTTTTCGGCTATGACACCGGTGTGATCAACGGGTCCTTAAAGTTTGTCCAGTTAAAATTCGACCTTTCCCCCGCCATGAAAGGGTTTGCCGCCTCCAGCGCTTTGCTGGCCTGCATTTTCGGCGCCGCCTTTGCCGGGGCGCTCAGTGACCGTCTGGGTCGAAAAAAAGTCTTAATAATCTCAGCCATTTTGTTTCTAATATCCGCGATCGGAACATCGCTGCCGCAAACCCTGACGCAATTTATCCTGTTCCGGATCATCGGCGGCCTGGGGGTCGGGGCCGCGTCCATGACCTCACCGATGTATATCGCGGAGATCTCCCCGGCCAGGATCCGTGGCCGAATGGTCTCGCTCAACCAGTTTGCAATCATATCCGGCATGCTGGTCGTATATTTTGTCAATTACTTTGTCGGTGCCCATGGCGTGGGACTAAATCATGTTGATGTGACCGCCTATCTCGACAAGACAACATTAAGCGTCCCAGAGGATCGAGTCAATGAGGTGACCACCACCAAAGATGCCATGGCTAAGCAGCTCCTTAACCAGATAGCCAATTATAAAGTGAAGGTTGATCCAAAAGCGGTTGAAGTCATTAGCAATGA
This sequence comes from Phycisphaerae bacterium, assembly GCA_021736565.1. Classification (GTDB taxonomy): domain Bacteria; phylum Planctomycetota; class Phycisphaerae; order Sedimentisphaerales; family SM23-30; genus JAIPFO01. The sequence continues at coordinate 20,110 of JAIPFO010000016.1, forward strand.
GTTCGAAAAGCAGTTGCCCGACCAGGGCATACTCATGGGTAAGCCTGTACCTGGCGTTTTATCGGCCTATGTAAAAAATTCTGATGAATGGAAATATTCGGAAATTGCTGATAACGTCGCGGCAGAGTTGAGCCAATATGGCGTG
>JAIPFO010000017.1 GCA_021736565.1 Phycisphaerae bacterium
GTAAACTAAAATGGGACCCTGAAAAGGAGATATTCCCAGAAGACCGTGCCGCCAACCGCTTGCTCTCACGGGCGATGCGCAGTCCATGGCGGCTTTAAATCTGTATCAACAATTGACTGAGCCCGATATTTTGGTATAATAGTCTTACAATAATATGAAAACGAACTTGATCTCAAAATTTATTCCTGTACTTCTGGCCGTTATCGGGTTGGGGGTCTTTTTTACCTGGGTTGAATCGTCCACGTATAACTTTTCCCAGCGGGTTCCCGGTGCGGATGCGTACCGTAAGCCGGTAGTGGATGCCGCTGTTTTTGAGTTTGACACTTACCATGAGGCGTCAGAGGGGAAGGCCTCGGCGATCACTGGCGCGTGGCCGCGTTTTCGTGGAAGTGATTTTTCGGCGATCTATCGTGATGACTCGGTTACGCTTGCCCGGGATTTTTCAGGGGGCGGGCCGGAGCAGATGTGGGCGGTTGAGCTGGGAGAAGGGTATGCCGGGGCGGCCATTTTGAATGGTCGGGCCTATGTGCTGGATTATGACGAAAAAAACAAGGAAGACCTTCTGCGATGTCTTTCGCTGGATGATGGTAAGGATATCTGGCGGCTTTCGTACCCGGTGAAGGTGAAGCGGTGGCATGGGATGTCGCGGACGGTGCCGGCGGTGACGGATAAATATTTGCTGTCTTTGGGACCGAAGGGCAATGTTGTTTGCTGTAATTCTCAGACGGGTGACTTTTTATGGCATATTAACCTGGTACAGAGGTATAAGACCCGTATCCCGGACTGGCATGCGGCGCAGTGTCCGATCATTGATAATGGACGTGCGATCATCGCCCCCAGCGGGTCGGTTCTTATGACGGCCATTGCCTGTGAGCCGGGCGAAGAGGGAAAACCCAAGGTTCTCTGGGAGACACCCAACGAAAAAGGCTGGAAGATGACGCATTCTTCGATCGTCCCGATGGAATTTGGCGGGAAGAAGATGTACATCTATTGCGGGGATGGCGGTGTGGCGGGCATTTCGGCGGAGGATGGGCGTATTCTGTGGCAGACGGATGTGTGGCGGATGCGGTTTAATGTGCCGTCACCTGTTCCGGTGGGTGATGGTAAGATATTCTTTGCCGCGGGATATGATGCCGGGTGTCTTATGCTGCAATTGAGTGAGGTTGACGGAGAGATCAAGACGGATGTTGTTTTTCGGCAGAATCCATTGAAAGATGCCACCGCTTTTGGTACCGAACAGCATACACCGGTTTTCTATAACGGGTATCTCTATGGTGTGCGGCTGAAAGACGGGCAACTGGTGTGCCTTGACCTGAATGGGCAGGCTGTTTGGGCGTCCGGCAGTGCGCATAAGATCGAAAGCGGGCCGTTGATGGTGGCTAACGGGTTGATCTACGCGATGGATGATTCCGGGCTACTTAAAGTTGTCGAAGCGACGCATGAACGGTTTAACCTTCTGACCGAGGCGCAGGTGCTGCATGGTCGTGAGGCCTGGGGGCCGATGGCAATGGTTTCGGGCCGGCTTATTGTGCGTGACCTGACGCAGATGGTTTGTTTGGATATGCGGACGAAGTAACCGGCAATTTTAGTGGCGGGGTATTTGCCTCTTCCCACAGGGTCATTGGGGTCATCCATTTTAGCGGTACACCCGGGCGAAGATCTTTTTTGATCTGTAAGTAGAGGTTTTTCTGGCCGGGCGGGGGTATCGTGTATAGTCTTTGTGTGATGTCGTTGGTTAATTCGGGTAAGTCGTAGGAAATAATGATGCCGGCGTTTACGACGTTATCGGTGACTTCCGATCGCCATGCGACATTGTCCGGGTTAAAGTTCCGCAGATACCAGGGGAACGGCCAGTAGTCGCAGCCGGGACAGATCACTTCGATGATCATATTGTGGCCATCGGGATGCACTTTAGCGATCTTTTCCACCTGCTCTACAATGTCAAAAATGTCCGGGCTGGTGTGGGCGTAGACATATGGGTTGGCGGGGTGTGCGGGGTATTTGAAATTGCCCAGGTATGTTTGCCAGAGCAGATGGGATGCAGCGCCGGTGAGCAGGATGATCAGGATGATGCGCATGGGTTTCGTGGCACACAGTTTATACAGCGATACAACGCCAACGCCTGCCAGGAGGATCATACCGTGGTAGAAGCCTAACATGCACCAGGGTGTTTTGTAGGGAATCATTGAATAGATGGCGGTCATGATGACGGTATAGATCGCGATGAAGCGGAGGAAGTGGCTATCGGCCTTCTCGGCGGTTGCCTTGCGGGTGATGGCGACGAAGAAACCGACGGCGGCCAGTATTACAACGATCGCTTCGGTCCATAGGGGGCCGGGTGCGTTTGGCAGTTTGAAGGCAATAAGTCGATGGAAGTAGAACCACCATGGATGGTCGTGAATGTGATTATTTCCGGCACGGTCGAGATAGGTGGTATAGGTTCGGATCGAATCGGCGATACCCGGCAAGTTGGTGAAAAACGATGAGAAGAATGTCACCGAGACCACCGCCATCGCGATGAAGGCCACGGCCAGGTGCCACCATTTAAACTGGCGGAGCTGTTTCAGGGCGGTGGTTTTTCCCTGTAAGAGCAGTGTGAAGGCGAATGCCAGGGTCATTGCTCCGAACGCGATGATACAGGTTTCTTTGGTGGCGTGCATGAGTCCGGCGAAGATCCCTGTCCAGATGGCCCATGCGAGTTGTTTGCTGCGGATCGCGTGATACGCGCAGCAGATCATCGCGAAGGTGAAGCAAACGAGCAGCATTTCCTGAATGTAATAGCGGCTGTAATAGACCATGGCGGGCGATATGGCCACCCCGACGGCGGCGATGGCGGCGGCTTTTTTGCCAAGGCCTTCTGCCGCAACGAAATGTAGCAGGACGAGCATCAGGCCGAAGATGGCGGGGACGAGTCGTAAAACGGCATCGGTGAGGTCGGTTCTGGAATTGGCCCCGGCAAGTTGGGCGACCATTAGTGTGAAATAATTGAGTGTGGGGCCGTGATACTCGTAGGGATCGTACCGATATTGGCCCTTCTCCAGTAGTTCGGTGAACTTTTGTGCGTGTACGGCCTCATCGGTGTGCATTGGCCGTAAATCTAAACGGGTTACCCGCAAGGCCAGGGCGGCTAAGATGAGCAGAACGATTAACAGGATAGTGCGTGATTTCATTTATTGTACTTTTTTACGGTGAGTGAACCCTTATGGTCCTTCCAGAAAAAAAGCCTCCCGCATGGACGGGAGGCTTTGATTTATCCTTGACGCCAGAGTTATTTGGCGGGGGTATCTTATTGGACCGGCGTGCCATAGACCGCGATCTCAATGTAATGGTTCAGTTCGTTTTCGTTACTACCATTACTGTAGAACCGGACATATTGCGCCTGGGTTCCTTTCCCGTCGATCAACTTTCCTTTATTTCCGTCAATATAGGATTTGTCGGTTCCTACGCCCAACCCGGCGGAATTATCAATATCGTTATTGAAGAGGGTCTGAACGTTTTCGATGAAGTCGGGATCATCGGCGGTCTGGACGATGACGTCATTATATACCCGCTGGGTTTTATGATAATGCCAGACGATTATGCCGTAGATATTGCTTTTCTGTCCCAGATCAACGGTGTAATACTGTTTTCCGGGGCCAAATTCGACATAGCTGCCGTCGGTGGCTTCTTTGTCGCCATCGGTCAACATGGCAAGTTCACCGATAATAGGATCTTCGTCGGTACCGGTTACGACTTTGCCGCGGGCCAGGTTGACGGTTCCTTTAGGTGCCATGATCGGAGGACGTACGTATCCTTCGGGGTAGGCCGCTTCCAGATTTGGAATGGTTGAGAGGTTGGCGGGTGTCCCGACAAAGACGGCGGCGGGATAAGTCACATCCACGGGGACCATACCAGCAGGGGCGGGTGTCGGTACATCCGTGGCATTTTGTGGATTACTGTCGCAACTGTCGCATGCCATGTCAGTGCCCGTTTTAGCGGGTGTTTGGCCACTTTTACCATTATCGGTCTCATTTTTCTTCTCGCAAGATGGTAAGACCAGCATCAGCAGTGTCACCATAAAAGCGGGTAAAATCAATTTAGCAAATTTGTTCTTCATCGTTAACATTCCTTAAAAAAAATAAAAATCTCTGAACCCACTTCTTGCAGATCCACAACAACACATATCATAGTCCGATTCGGCTCATTTGTCAAGGACACAGCCTTTTTAGACGCCCGCGTCATCAGTATTTTTGGAGCCTATTTCCCGCATCTTAAAGATCGATATATCGCTCCAAAATTGACTTTTGACGTGGCCATCTTTTTAAGCCTTTTTAGCGGATTCCAATTCAACGGTTTCAGGTTCCAGGCCCATTCCAGCCAGAATGAAGTAGGCCGCAGCGGCCACGACTAAGGCAATGAGAGGCTCAATGCCATACCCGAGATCACCACCACTGAGGGGCCCCAGCAGGCCCATGACCAGGCCAATGGCCCATGCAATGTAACCGGCCAGATTGATCCCCTTGCGAGGGCCGGCCCATCCGCCATGACGAACGTAATCGGCAAGCATAACCCCGGCGATAGGTCCAAAAGCAGCACCAACCATTACAAAGAAGCCAACCAGATCGCTTGCTTTTCCTGTCGCGGCAAGAACCACACCAATGGCACCGGCCACCATAGTCATCGGAATACGCGGTATCTTCGGCATCATTGTCGAAAACGCATTAGCGGCAAGGAAAGCACAGAAACCCAGCGGACAAATGCAAGCAATTACAAATACCCATGATGACAGTGTCGCCATGATACCACCTGGCTGGTTGATAGCAGCAATAAATGGATCAAAACCTTTCATTCCGGCGATTTCTGGATTAGTACCAATTGCCCCTGCAATAGCGACAATCGCCAAGACACCTGCAACAAGTGCCACACAGGTAATACCAAAAAAACCACCCAATGCTACATCTTTTTCATTCCGGCTGTTCATGCCAAAATCAGTACCCGCGACTCCAGCTGACGCAAAGAAACCGGCGGTCGCGGCAAGCGCAGCAAACATCGCGGCACTTGCCGGAGCGAGAACGCCATTCGTACTCGAAACAGCTTCAGAAAAGTTACCAAGCCCTTTGCTGTTTACGACAGCAGCAACGGCGATAGCCACTAACGGAAAAATTGGCAGGAAACTTGAGAGCTTACTTAGTAAGCCAATGCCTACAGCACCGACAAACGCCAGTGCCAAACCCAGTACCGCGCAAACACCCCAATACAGAGGCATCTTAGCAAGTTCATTAACCGGGGCCCCTTTACCGATGGCTTCCATAAAGAAGCCGGCCGCCGACGTGGTGAAAAATGCATGCCAGAATATCTGAACAACACCCATAAGCAGACCTGGGATCAAAATTCCGCCGTGGGTGCCGAATGTTGAGGATGCTACGACGTAGAGCGGCATTCCTGTTTTCATGCCCAGTTTGCCGGGAACGTAGTATAATACCAGGCAGAACATGGCCCCCATGAACAGGCCGATGATCGCAGCTGTTAAGCTTCCGGCCACCAGGGCGCCTGCCATCCCGGCCATGAAGGGTACTGAAAGAAAGATCCCCGCATAGGCGGGTGCGGTATTTTTATACCAGGGTGCGCGATTTTCTTTTGGATTCGGCGTTGCGGAAGTTAAATAACTTGGCAAGTTTCCATTGCTCATTTTTATCTCCTAAAAAATGGACTTTCATCAAACATAACTTTAAAACGCGAAAGTTAGCTTTCGCAACAACAAACGTTTTTATTTTTTCATCTTACCGGCACATTTCAATACGAGATTCAGTATCACAATAATCGCAAAAGCAAGTGTCGTGCAAATATGAATTTCATACAAGAACTTCTGGCCGGTGCTGCCAAACAGGGGGAACATGCTAAGGACGATCGACATCGTGATGGGGATCGCGAGCAGCAATATAACCCAGAAGCACATTTTTTGCAATATCATTATGGTCGAATCGCCATTGATGCCAATACGGAACTTGAAGCAGTTGGCACGGAACAACGCCATTAGTGCGGTTGTGGCGATAAATACCGGTGCGGCGGTGCAATGGAGCATGACCCAATAGCCCGAGAGGGGGACGCCACGGATCTCGGCATAAAACCCGGTCAGGGCTAAAACCGCGACACAGGCGACCCAGGCCAGTTCGATGAGTTTTTTGATCCAGTTTCTCTTTTTATATTCGCCGGAGACGATCGGACAGGCTTCGGCTTCTATCGGCGGGTCTTTAATGCCGGTTGATGCGAACAAGGCCAGCCATTTCAGTCCATTGAGCACATACAAAAGAATGACCAGGGCGATGATCAGGCAGGAGGAAATGGATACGATCTTGAGCATGGGTCGGAATATAAATGACAAATTAAACGAACGGATATAGGTTCCGCTGGTTTTCTGCAAATCGACCATTTCTTTGAATAACCCATTATCAACCGCCATGGGTGAGTCGACGGCGACTTTGGCAAAGAACAGCGGTGCTGTATTGGCAATATTATGACAGTCATCGCACCCTTTGTTGGCCCCGAGGGATTGGCTGGCAGGCCGGACATCATGGGCCATGGCCCAGGAATAGGGTTGAGCGGCCTGATGGTCCTTGCTCACGGTGATCTTCCCGGCCTGATCCAGCTGGTAGAGGTTTCCACCGCAAATATAAGCGGGGGTCCCCGCGGCATTGTCGCTATTATCGGCAAGGCTTGTCGCTAATGCGGTTAAGGTCCCAGTGATCTGCTCGTCGGTGAGCAGCGCCCAGCCGTTTTCGCCTTTTTCCAGGGTGGTGCCGACGCCCAAAAGCTTACCGGCTGCTCTCTTGACGAGGGAGGTGGCTAATGGCTTGACCGAATCGCCGTTCAAGACGGCCCAGAATGCCGGCCAGATGAGCTTGCGAGATTCGGTTTTCCCTTCTTCATTGGCGGCAAATACCGGCGCGGAAATATGAGGGAGAATTGCACGGGGGTTATGGGGGCCGTGGAGGCCGAGTTTATGGATTCGTGCGGTTCGGACATCGTGTGGTTTTTCACCGGGAAAGGGCCCGGAATGACAGGCGGTACAGGTGAGTTTCTCAAAGTGCACCAGGGGCAAGCCGATGTGACTTGGCCGGGGTGCGCCCAAACGGCCGCTGAGTTGGGCGGCCGGGTCGGTGGACGTCTCATCGCCGATATGACAGCCTTTACAGGAAAGGGTTTTTACCGAGACGTGCTGCCCTTCATTGCCGTTTTCACTGCCGCGTGAGATGGCGTGGTCGCGGCCGTTTTGATGACAGTCCGAACATTTCATGCCCGCCTTAAGATGGATATCTTCATCACGGGTCCATTCGGTTTTGACATCATGAGCGGCATCCTGGGTTGAATGGCAGAAATAACAGCGTTCAGAATCAGGCTCTCGAACGATATTAAAGAAGACGCGATTTTTTTTATCAAAACGGTCCTGATCATAGGAGACGGAGATGCCTTCATCGAACTCAGGATCGAAGGTTATCGGCAACTTGGAGGCGGCCCCTTCGACGATGCCAAGATGACTGGCGGCGGTATGGAGCCAGCGGAAATTTTGCTGGAACACCTGCATGGCCGCTTCGTTCTGGTCCTGCCGGCGATCGGCGTTGTGGCAGGCCAGGCAGTTAATCTCAAAGTTTCCGGAAATCCCCCGACGCAACATTTCGGTCGGTCCGGCGTCTTCTTCAACGATTTCGCCGTAATTCCCGCCGGGCATATGACTGCCAAACAGGTTCATATACTGCCAGGAGTCGATTCCCATCTCGGCGGGTTTATAGGTTCCGGGCCAGTTTCGGTTCGAAACCGGGATCTGTGTCCGGGTAATATCGTCGGTGAGGACCCAGGGTTCCCCGACCCTTCCGGCGGGCACGTCGGGATTAGACGAGTTAAAATGCCAGCCGTGCCTGATCTTTTCGTAGGTATGGCACTTGCCACAGGTTTGCTTGAGCGAGAGGGCGGCGGGTTCCTGATCGCCGGGCTTAATCTGTACACCGTCGGCATCATACAACTCAACCCAATGAGAATAGGTGGTCCGACTCCCGTCATCTTCATCGCCAAGCTTGAGGTCTTCAGCCTTTGCCGTCACCGGCATTGCCAGCCATGCGGCCAAAACGATCATTCTAAGCATTATTTTAATTCGCATATTCACCTTACATTTTTGACGCCAAGGTCATAAGTATTTTAAAAGCCCCATCCCCGCATCATAAAGGCAGATTTTTGTCAGACAAAAATCGCCTTTTGACGCGGGCGTCCACTTCATTTATCTCACTCGGTCTTACACCTCAAAATCGGCGTGTTTGAATTTCACGCTATCGCCGGTTTCAATGGATTTATTCGCACTTAATACGGAGACGGCTGTTTCATAACCGATCTTCCCAGGACAGGTCAACTTGGCATCGCCGCGAATTGCATCCAGAAAGTTCTTGATATGGGGGGCGTGAACTGCTTTGTCATATTTGGTCATAATCCGATGGGGAACGAGTTTTGACATTTTCGTTCCGCCCAACACCAAGACCTGTTTGGATTTGACATCGATAGGAATATCGTATGCCGCCCCGATCAACTTATCCTTAATTGCCTTGTTCCACTTATCCGTAATTTCTTTGACGTTGTTCAATTTGGCGTAATTTTCCATGCAGAACCAGCCGTTATTGGTCGGGTAGGTCGTCTCGGAAATGATCAGCGTGCCGTGTTCGCCCATAAAGACTTCATAGTAATTCCCATAGCCGCCCCAGCTGGTGTTATTGAGTACCTGGTAAAATGCCCGAACGCTACCGGCATCTGTTTTATAGTTGTAAATGGACATGACATTTTCGTCGAGTTCGTAATCATAGAAATCTTTACCGCCACTGGCCATGACCATATCGGGGGTTTTTTCGCCGAGGAACCAGTTGAAGATATCAATCTGATGAGAGCCGAGGTCGCCGAGTGGGCCGCCACCGAATTTTTTGTACCATCGCCAGTTGTAGAGTTCCTGCATGGAGCCGTAGCCATGCTTTTGGAGGTCGGCCTCTGACATCCATAATTTTTCCTTGGGCAACGGGACAGAATGGCTGGCGACGCTGCGGTTCCACTGGGCATTGATATTTCGAATTTCACCGAGCAGTTTATATTCTTTGATCAGTTTTTCAGCGGCCAGGTAGCGAGGGTTACTCCGTCGCTGATGCCCGATCTGGAGCAACTTATTGGTTTTTTGAGAGGTCTGGACCATTTTCTTGGCCATGGCCAGGTCGTTACTCATTTCTTTTTCGCAATAGACATGATAGCCGGCTTCCATGGCGGCAATGGCCATCGGGGCATGCATCCAATCCGGGGTGGCAATAATCACAGCGTCCATACGGCCTTTTTCTTTTTCGAGCATCTCTTTGTAATCTTCATAAGCGTTGACATCATGCTTGTAGGCCTTCATGAGTTTGGACCAGCGATTTCTTCGGTAGGGGAAAATATCACAGACGGCCTTGAATTGGATATTCTCGGTCTTGTACATCTGGGTTTTCATGATCGCGTCGTCAAAGAGCCGTTCAAACTGCTGGCCCAGTCCGATGAAGCCAATGTTGATCTCATCTTTTTTGGACGATTGCGCCCCGGCGATCATCGGGGCGGTCATCAGCCCCACACCGGCCAGTGCACTGGTGCGTAGAAAACTGCGACGATCTAATTTACTGTTCACTTTTTTTTCTTCATTGTTCGTAGTCATAAAGCGGTTCAACTCCATAATGTAAAATAGTTATGTCTCTATACTGTGATATTTTTTAGAAACAATTCTAATGTTGACGCCAGTGTCATCAGTCTTTTTGGCGCCCGATTCCCGCATCTTAAAGGGTCATTATAATCACGAGAAATGACTTTTGATGTGGGCATCCATGTTAATAATTCGTGTTAAGTTTTTTTGAGGGTCCTCTACATTCCCTTTCATTTTTCCAGGTTTGCATAGGTCATTTTACTGAAAAATATTTTTGCGCGCTTTTCCAGTCATCCCTTGGGGCCTCATCTTCAGCCGGCAATTTCAAAATCTTCGGGCTTGAATGTCAGTTTTTTTCCTGCTTCAACGGCCTGGTTGACTTTGAGGACCATTACCGCGGTTTCATAGCCCATCTCGCCGGGGCAGTTAAGCGTTGCCTGGCCGCGAATGGCCTCGAAGAAATTCTCAAGGTGAGGCTGATGGTAGGGTTTATCCATCGTCACCGATAAGTCGTATTGGGCGGCGGGGATTGACCCGCGAACATCTTGAATTCCCTCCTGGCCTTTCATTTTCCCGCCACTTTTGGTGATATATCCTTTTTTTACCCATGGGTCCCACTTTTCTTCGTCGACCGCTATCTCACGAAACAGGGAGCCCCGGCTGCCGGCCTCGGAGATATCGAGCGTTCCCTGGTCGCCCATGAAGACTTCATGATATCCGCCGTTACTATTGGTTGTCAAGGTCTGATATGACGCCCGGACCCTGCCCGATGGGGTTTGGAATTCGTAAATCGCAATAACATTATCATACCACTGATGTTCCGTCCAATAATCGATACCGCCAGAGGCCATGACCGAGATTGGCCTGCCCCCCAGAAACCAACGATAAATATCAATCTGGTGTGACCCCAGATCGACGATCGGACCGCCTCCTTTGCCCTTGTACCATCGCCAGTTCAAAAACTGTTTCATGGAATCAAAGCCATATTTATTCAGTGTTTTCTCATCAATTCCGGCCATTTTTGGGTTTAATTCCAGATCAACGCAGGCATTTCGGCTACGATTCCACTGGCCGTTGATGGTTGTTATGCGATTGAGAAGTTTGGCTTCTTGGATCAGCTTTTCGTAAGCGAATATGTATCGGGGATTGCTGCGTCGCTGATGTCCGATCTGCAGCAGTTTTTTTGTTTTTCGGGATGCCAAGACCATCTCCCGTGCATCTTGAAGGGTATTGGCCATTTCTTTTTCACAATAGACATGCAACCCTTTATTGAGACAGGCGATGGTATGGCGTGAATGCCAGAAATCCGGGGTCGCGATGATGACCGCATCAAGGTCTTTTTCCTTGTCCAGCATTTCCTGGTAATCGGTATAGGCGGTTCCGGTATGGCCGTAGCTTTTATATGCCCTGAGTTGGCCAGAGACACGCTTGAGGTTGTTATCTTTCCAGATATCACAAACCGCTTTGAACTTGACGCCCGCGTTTTTGCCCATTTTCAAACAGGCATTCAAAAGAGTCTGACCCTGGGCCCCTGCGCCCAATATTGCAACGTTGATATCATCCTTTTTGGGTGAATTCGCAGAGATAATTGGAGAAAACGCTGCTGTAGCGCCGATCGCGGCGGTTGTGTGCAGAAAACTTCGGCGATTAAGCGCAGTTAAATTGCTATTGCTTTCACTGCTGCTCGCAACCATATTTTAATCACTCCAAAATATTAAAACAGGAATTCAGGGGTTTAGGGGTTAAGTATACGCCTGGAAGGTTCGTAAGACAGCCTTCGGCGTCAAAATCAACTCGTTATTTATCGATTTTACAGGCCCCAATATACTTTTGATACTGGCTCAATTTTTAAAATTGTAACACAGTTATTAACGTAACGCAAGTATCCACTATTGCAATGATTCTCAAAAAGGCATATTTCGGGGGGACAATCGCGGTCACATAACTTAAGTTATTGTTAAATAAGGACTTACATATATCTCATATCACACAGTCGGTCATTTTATCAGAAAATCTGAACTATGTCAACCTGGACGCCAGGTCGTCTCTTTCGGAACGACCAAGTCGTTAAATTAACGTTTTGACTTGTTTTGACTGTCGCTATTGACGCGAGGGCCTTTGGTCTTTTTCAGGGGTATTTCTCGCATCTTGCAGGCATGAAAAAAGGGCGATTTTTGATAAAAATCGCCCTTTAGTAAACTTATATATGCTTATTGTTGTTTAAAACCCAATGGTCATTTCATGGATCGACCAGTACTTATCATCGGAGGAACCGGTTTGCTCAATTTTGAAAAACCGGCTGTTGACGGGTTGCTTAAAATCAATCTTCAAGACTGCACTTTCGCCCTTACCGGCGGCGATAGGATCCCCCCAGTTTTCGCCATCGTTTGAGGCATAAACCTTGTATCCCTGGGGGTAATCCATTGCTGAGCCCTTGGCATCGAGCGTCATACTATTAACGGTGTTGGCAAACCCCAGATCAACCTGAAACCACATGCCCGGTTTCATCGGGGTACCGGTATCCCACCGGGTCTCCATTTTGCCATCAATCGCCAAATTCGCATTGTTATTATTTAACGATGCTGACACTTTAATCTTACTGCCTGCAATGATTTTCTTAATTTTTTCAACAGCCAGCTTGGCCTCCGATTGAAGCGAGGTCACTGACAGAGATTTTTCGGCCAGGGCCAAGGCCTCTTTAGATGCCAGCGATGGCAAGGCCGCCAAAACAGCCCTTTTCTCTTCCGACCGGTTGGCCAGAGCCATTGCCTGGGAAAGTTTTTCAACCGATTCGGCGCTAGAGCGTTCAGAAGGATAGGTTGCCATCTTAATATACCCTCGCAGGGCCACAATCTGGTTGTTTGCACTGCTATCATTTTTGGCGACCAGAAACAAGTCTTCCATGGGTCCGGCATTTGGCCAACCGGCCAGTGCCCGTATGACGGACGTCTTGGTAATCGGGTCACTGTCTTTCAGGGCCGCACGCAAAACAGGCAATGCGTTATTATTACCCAGTTTCCCCAAAACCATCAACAAAGATACTTTGTCATTCTGATTGTCAACTTTTGGCAGTGCCGCGAGTATCGGGGCGACCTGACGATCAGAGTCATTCTCTTTTTTAGAGACCGCGACGATGGTTTTTTCCATATCGCTACGACTACTGACTTTCCCTTGAATTAACAGGCTGATCAGGGCCGGGAGCATCTCAGGGTTGGCCACCTTCTGGATCGCTGAATGTACTTCCCGGCTGATGTTGTTATCGGTGGCGTCAGAGGCAACGATCAGTAAAACAAGTACCGCATCAGAGATATTTCGATTATTGACAGACTTAATCAATTCAGCTTTCACATCACCCTGCGTGCTCATAATGCTTTCAGTAATCACGTCATCAACCGCTTTACCCTTCAAGCGATACAAGGTATTCCGGGCGACTTTCTGTTCATCGCCGGAGGATGTTGCCGCCCGTTTAGCCAGCGGTATGACGGTATTGGGTCCGCCCACATTGACCAGGGCCATGATCGCGGCGACTTGCACGGCCTTATCGGCATCCTTAAGGGCCTCCATGACCACCAGGCCAACGGCCTGATCGCCTCGCTCACCCAAAGCCGATAGGAGTTTCACCTTCATCGGTGGCGAAAGCCGTTGGAGTTCATTGGCCGCGGCGATGGCTACCTGCGAACCATCGACGGTGTTCAACATGCTAATGGCTATTAGTTGTAATACTTCATCATCAGCCCGCAACCCTTTAATGATTTCTGCCTGGCTATCTTCTGAAGACATAATCATTCCGCGAAGTGCAGCCTTTCGAATGTTTATGGGATTGTCTGTACTGGCAAACAGTTGGTAGAGTCGGTTGGCCTGTTTATTGTGGCCTTTTTTGGCCATGTCATCGGCGCAAATGAGGCAGGTGTCCAAGATAGCATTTTTCAAATCGCCTTTGGCGGAATCCTTCGCTTTCAACAAGGCGGACAGTGCTACCGGACCACCGATTTTTCCCAGTGCAGTTACCGCCGCGTCGGCCATTTCTTTTTGGCCATTGACCAGTCCTGCAAGGACCATAACCGGTTCCCCCTGGTCACCGCGTCGTCCGATCGTGTTAATGACCCCGATCTTCGCATCCCCGTCAAGCTGTTTTAAGGCCATGATCAAAACCGTATCGACAGCCTTGCCCTCAATAGATTCCAGGGCGTAACGGGCCATGTCCGATGTTTTGGGGTCCAGGAGTAACCCGGCCAGAGGCACGGCGGATTGTTCTGTTCCGATTTCACGCAACTTGCGACAGGCAAACATTTTCCCTGCCATGGTCGCATTATCGGCACTGAGCACTTTCCAGAGAGCCTTTTCAAGCCCCAACCGGTCCTGGGCGGTTTTAGCATCCCGAATAGCCTCATTCATGGCCATGAGCGATTTTCGGCTCTGGCCGTAATCGTAGTGGATAATATCGTCGACCAACGCAGTAATATCATATTTCGGTTTGGCCTTAAATGGCAAGGGGGTCACATCCACGGGGAAATCCCCCATGGCAAACTGGATTCCCGCCAGGTAATGTTCTAAAACAGATGGGGTCCAGGTTAGATGATGATTATGCCCGAGTGAGCAATAAAACATTCGGCCTTTACCATAATTTTTTACCCAACTGATAGCAATATCGACATCCGAAGGCTTAATTCCATTGGCACTGCCGGTGGTTTGATCGGTAAGATCTAACCCCATCAATACCCGGGCATTGTCCCGAAGATTAATTGTTTTGGTGCGATAAATTTCGTCGTTGACCTTAAAGCCTTTTCCTTTGAAAGAGGCCATTAACGGGTGTGTTGGATCTTCAATTTGCACCGCCCATGTGCCACCGCCGCCCCATGGGTGGCCGTCAAAGGTTCCGCCCATCATCTCGGCGGCTTCAGGCCAGGTATAAAAATTATCCGTTGCCCCGTGAATCCCAACGATTCCCTTCCCGCCCTTGATGAAGTCCATCAGGCTCTTGCGCAGAGCCGGGTCTTTAAATGACAGCCGGGTTGTACTGTTAAAACAAACCGCGTCAAACTGCCTTAAATATTCCGGGCGGAACACTTCCATCTTGTCGCTAATAACGGTTGTATAGGCCCCTGTCTTTTCGCCCATGATTTCCAGAGCCTTGGCGACATATGGAATAGAGCTATGCGCAAACCCCTCGCAGAGGTTGAAGACCAACAATTTACGAGCGGTTTTTGGCTTGGCGGGCGCCTTGGAGGGCGCGGCGCTGGTTATTTTGGCAATTTCTTCCGGGGTAATTTCAGCAAATGTTGCTGTGTTCAATATCATAAGAGAAATGACAGCAGCAGTAATCAGTTTAAAACAATTTTCCATTGAGTAATACCTCAAAATATTCATATTATTAATTTATATTCGTACCCATTCCACGGTTCACTTGATGTTCGTTTACAAAGCCCAGGGGGTCCGCATCGGTCTGGAAAGATAGCGGTTAGCCTCGGGGTCGCCGATAAACGTTTCATTAACAGGATCCCACTTCAGGTCCCTCCCGGTCTGCATGGCAATTTCGCCGAGAAGCCCAGCACTGATGGAGCGGTGGGCGGTTTCTACCGGGGTAATCGTTTCCTTTCTGGTTTTGACACAATCAAGGAAATTCTGATGGTGGTCGGTACTCTTATAGAGGCGTTTGTCATTAGGTCCTAACCTGGTCTTTAAGATATCCGGGGAACTGGCACTGTGTCCGCCGCGGTTGACATGGATCCACTGGCCGTTTTCGCCGTACCAGCACGCGCCCATTCCATGGGGCTGCTGTGATGCGTTAGCGACAACCATTTCAACGCCGTTGGCATAGGTATTCTTAAATCTATAGGCCGTCGGGACATCGTAGGTCCCTTCGGTTGGATAGACGCCTTTTGCTTCTGTTACCGCAACAGGTCCGGTCTTATCAAACCCAAGGCCCCAGTGGGCGATGTCGATGTGGTGACCGGCCCAATCGGTAAGCTGCCCGCCGGAATAATCCATGACCCAACGCCAGTTCCAGTGTACCGTATCGCCATTTAAAGCGACGTGATCTCGCCAAGGAGCAGGGCCAAGCCACATGTTATAATTAAGCCTTTCGGGAACCGGAGTCACCGGCAGAACCCCGCTGCCCCCGCCGTCAGGCAACCCGACTTCAACGTATTTTATCTTGCCGATAACGCCAGCGTGGACCAGTTCGGCGGCATAATGGAAATGGCCTACAGAACGCTGCCAGCTACCGGTCTGCCAGATACGGCCATAGCGTTTGACGGCATCGCAGATGGCCCGGCCGCCCTTGATGGTACGGGCCAAGGGCTTTTGTCCGTGAATATCCAACCCGGCACGGGCACAGGCGACCGAGACAATACCATGCCAATGGTCGGGCAAGGCATGCATCACCGCGTCCATATCGCCGCGAGCAATAAGATCGCGATAGTCCATGTAGACTTTGCAGTCGGAGGTTTTGTTTTAGTCGTCAACCATCTTCTTGGCCTGTGCGGCATGCGACGTATCAACATCACAAACAGCGACGAACTGAACTTCTTGCTTATTAAGGAAGCCATTGAGATCGCCTTGTCCCATAGAGCCAACACCAATCGCTCCCATGACAATTCTATTACTGGGTGCAACCATGCCGTTTTTTCCGATGGCACTGCCAGGCAGGACATACGGGAACATGGCCCCCAAGCCTGTCATTGCAGTTCCCTTTAAAAACCCACGCCGATTTAATTTATTAACCATAAGCTGCCTGTTATCTCCATGTGAAAATTAGATTTTCAAAAATGGGTGTCCACTTATCAGTATTTATCGCAAAGTGGACACCTGTGAATTGTAAAAATTATACAGTACCCCCATTAGGAAATTAAGGTTTACTGATCAAAGGCTTCGTCGAAATTGACATTCGAGGGGGAGAAATCGCTTGATTTGACGAATTCGCAGGCTTCGATAGCGCCATGATCGCGATCCATGCCGCAATCTTCCCATTCAACCGAGAGCGGGCCGGTATAATTGATCTGGTTGAGCATTCGGATGATCTCTTCGAAATCGACACCGCCATGACCGAGTGAACGGAAGTCCCAGCCGCGGTTGGGTTTTCCAAAGTTCAGGTGTGAGCCCAGAATGCCGCTATAGCCGTCAAGCTGCAAGGCGGCATCTTTCATATGGACGTGGTAGATCTTATCGGGGAACTCCTGGAGGAATCGAACCGGGTCCACCATCTGCCAGTGCAGATGGCTCGGATCGAAGTTGAAACCAAAGGCTTCACGATTACCGATCGCTTCGAGTGCCATTTTAGAGGTTACGATATCAAAAGCAATTTCGGTGGGATGGACTTCCAGGGCGAACTTAACGCCGCATTCATCATACACATCCAGAATTGGATTCCACATTTCGGCAAAATATTTGAAGCCGTCTTCGATCATCGCATCGGATACGGGCGGGAAGCTATAGAGCATATGCCAGATCGAAGAGCCGGTAAAGCCATTGACCACCTTGATGCCAAGATTTTTAGCTGTCCGGGCGGTATTTTTCATCGCTTCGACTGCCCAGGCACGTTTTTTCTCGGGATCGCCGGCACATTCAGCCGGGGCAAACATATCTGACCGGCTATCGTTATTCAGATCGCAAACCAGCTGGCCTGCCAGGTGATTACTGATCGAATAGCATTTGAGGCCGTTCTTTTCAAGAATGGCAAGTTGTTTCTGGCAATATGCGGGATCGGTGGCGCCTTTTTCCACATCCATATGATCACCCCAACATGCCAGTTCGAGGCCATCGTAGCCAAATTCCGCGGCTTTTTCGGCCAAAACTTCCAATGACAGATCGGCCCACTGGCCGGTAAATAATGTTACTTGTCGTCCCATGTGTAAAACTCCTTAATTTCTTAAGTGATGGTACGAACAATTTTTTTTGTCCATACCATTAGGTTAAACGTTAAAAATAATTTTTTATTTCATATTTTACGCCAGCATCACAAGTACTACAAAACGATGATTCTGGCTTTTAATCGACGTTTTCTCTTGTCAATATTGACTTTTGACCTATTTCACAAATTTGGTCCACTTTTGTTTGCTCTTGGTACTGATCAACACGGATTCGATAAACTGCATGCCGCGCAGGCCGTCATCGACATTCGGGAAGTCCTTCGCCAGCGGGTCGGCCTTGGTTTTAGTAAGAGCGGCACGAATCGTATCGCCGAAATTGATATAGTTATTGGCAAACGCTTCCAAAAAGGCCTCCGGATGACCGGACGGCGTTCGAGTGGCCCGCCCTGCCGCAGGGCTTTTAGCACTGACATAATCATTACCACGCCGCCAGACCTGTACCGGGGCGTCGGGGGTCTTCACGTAGAGATAATTGGGATGTTCCTGATGCCATTCCACCGAGCCGTCTTCACCATAGACCCAGATCGCCAGGCCATTTTCTTCACCGATCGAGACCTGGCTGGCATGAAGAATGCCGCGTGCGCCGTTACTGAACCGCAACAGGCAGTTGCCATCATCATCCAATCGACGGCCTTTGACAAAGGTGGTCAGGTCGGCACAAATTTCCTTGATCTTCAGGCTGGTAATATATTCGGCCAGGTTTTCCGCGTGTGTTCCGATATCTCCCATACAACCGGCCCCACCGCTCTGTTTGGGATCGGTTCGCCAGGCGGCCTGCTGCTGGCCGGTCTTCTCCAGTGCGGTTGCGAGCCATCCCTGGGGATACTGCACAACGACCTTTCGGATTTTGCCCAGATCGCCGCCATCGACCATATCTTTGGCCAATTTGACCATCGGATAGCCGGTATAATTATGCATCAGGCCGAAAACTTTCTTCGACTTTTTGACGATCTGCTTCAATTCTTTGGCCTCGGCCACATTAATGGTCATCGGTTTTTCACACATCACGTTAAAACCCGCCTCCAGAAACGCCTTGGCGATGGGGAAATGCCAGTTATTCGGGGTGGTAATCGATACGAAATCGACTCTTTCGCCTTCGGGCAACTCCAATTCCTTTTCGATCATCTCGGTATATGTGGAATACACACGTTTGGGGTCGAGATTCTGTTCTTTACCCATTTGCTTGGATTTTTTCGGGACAATATCAAACGCCCCGGCGACCAGTTCGATCCCACCGTCCATACGAGCGGCTTTTCGGTGCACATCTCCAATAAACGCACCTGGACCGCCACCAATCATTCCCATTTTTAAATTCCGATTCAACGCCATAGCTATTCCTTTCGCTTTAATAAATGTAATTACATTCATTTTTTCTGACATCCTTGTCGTAAAGTCCGGCAGGGATATCAACTGTTAAAACATATATAACTGTACAGGGAAGCAATTTAAGCGATATTTCTTTGAATTGCAAGTCAAAATAAATGGTTCCGGTCCAAACGGGGCAAACCACGAAGTCCTGCATTGGAGTGGCGCATCCGACCGACATAAAACACTTCTAAGTAGACACTTACAATAATCACAGTCGAGCCCGATCGCTATATCACAAAATCACAGGCCACTGAATCGGCCACTGAGAGGCCCGGGCGCGTCAGTTTTACAGCCGTGTCATCGACTTTCAGCCATCCTGCGGCTTCATTTTTTTTCACAACCGGGCCAAATAATTCCATCAAGTCATATCCGGTCCGCTGGCGAAACAGGTTAAATTCGATTCCCTCGACCAGGCGGAGCATTAACACGGCGGTTTCACCGGCTTTTTGACGCGGTGTGATTTGGGTGACCTCCTGGGTTGTGGGACAACCTGCTTCGATGGCGGTGATATAACGGGAGATGTCCGGGACGTTTGTCCAGCGTTTTTCCTGATAGTAGGACCCGGCGGCCGGGCCGATCCCAATGTAAGTACCATTTGTCCAATAGGTCAGATTATGCTGGCATTTGCGGTCCGGCCGGGAAAAATTTGATATTTCATATTGGACGATGTCTGCCCGGGCCAGCATATCAATCGCCATATCATACATCACCCGGTCGGTTTCATCGCCTGTGGGGATGATCTGCCGCGTCACCCGCTTGCGTTCAAAGGGGGTGTCGGCTTCATAGGTTAAACTATAGGCGGCGACATGCTCAACGTTGAGTTCGATAACCTTCGTAAGCGATCTGCGCCACAATTCAACATTACTGCCCGGAATTGCAAAGATCAAATCCACATTGATATTGTCAAAGCCTGCCGTTCGGGCCTCTTGAACCGCGAGATATATATCGGTCGAGCTGTGACGCCGGCCTAACAGCTTCAACTCATCATCATTAAAGGACTGGCCGCCGATGCTCAGGCGATTTACACCTGAATCATGCAGCATTTTAAGCATCTCCCGGTCAACCTGCCCGGGATTCACCTCCACGGTAAATTCCCAG
>JAIPFO010000018.1 GCA_021736565.1 Phycisphaerae bacterium
AAATCCGGATGATGCCGGTCCAATGCATCCACCAGCCGCACCGCATACCCCGCCCGCCGCAACATCCCCGCCAAATACAACAACCCCAAAGGCTTATTATAAAAATCATAAGCCGCAAAATCATAGATCGGCGGATTCACTAAAAGTATCGTCTTTCTCATACCCCCCATACTACAAACAATCCCCCACCCCACGCAATAATAAATTTACTCCCTTGACAGGATTACAAAATCCGTTATATATAGGTTTAATATTGATGTTTTACAATTAATAGCATTGCCGTAAAAATCTGTAAAGTTGTCCATGCTGTTCGACGCTAAGGTTAAGATGAAATGAAATATAAAATAATCATATTAATGGTGTTAATTTTTGTCAGCCCTGCCAATGCCAAAAGATTAGCGCCAAAAGATGTTGACCCTATTGTTACGGAACATAAAATATTCTCTGTACCACATTGGGGACTATCTAACAATCGAAAACAAAATGGGGGTTATATTGAAGTACGGGATAAAGCGACAAATAATATATTGTGGGAATTAAAGATTTACGACATCAATTATGATGAAAATATTGAAACTGATATTCAAGATGTATTAATTATCGAAACATGGTTAGAAGGCAATCTGCTCCATGCCAAAGATGAAAAAGGTAATGTTCACATAATAGATATAAATACTAAAAGGCTCGTCACTGCGTACTTTACTTATGGCATTCTAACCACGCAAAAAAATATTAAAACAGATGATATTCCTGAAAAAGATGCCATCACCAAAACAGATGTTATATTATTTGGCATCATATCAATATTGCTCTTAGTTTGTTATGTCCTCTTTAGAAAACATAAAGCCAATAAATGAAATAGTAAAGTAGCATAGGCTACTGTAAGGCTATAGCACACTTAAAAAGAAAAAAGGCTTGACCTTTTTTTCATATTAACAAGATATCTACAAGGGACAGTGACCATTAATAATCAGGCAATTGAATAGTATAATATCTTACAAGTAAAATCTTGCGAAAAATGGTCAAGATATTCTCTGCAATCTGCCCTGGGCCTGCGACCCGCTGATTGGGTTCCGGCACTTGCCGGTATAGGAATGTGTAATCTTGATTCCCACATCAAAAGTCATTTTTCGACTTTAAAATCGCCCTTTAAAATGCGGAAAACAGGATTCAAATCCCGATCTATCGGAATATGACGCTGGGGTCAATCGTAGATAATATAGGGAAGATAGATGGTTTTATTGTCTCGCCTCTGGCAAGATCAAGTCCAGCAAACGCTGACAACTGAATGATGATCACCGATTTTTGCCAGAATATGACTATAGTAACATATATTTTGCATATTAACATATTATATGTTATAGTATAATTATAATGTTACTATCTATGGAGTCATGATCATTGAAAAAGCTGTTAAATCATTTTAGACAATACATTTACGACACATTAGGCGTTACAGTTTCGCCACCGGAACGCATGCGACCTGGAAGTTTACCATTTTTTCTCCATGACACATACATTTTTTATCGGACGGCCATGATGGGGTTGAATGTGGTCCTGATAATCCCTAAATCTTCCGGTGATATTTCACCGTCAGTGATTCAGAAGCATAGTGCAATGACTGCTGAAACCTTGTCAGAAGAAGTGGTCCTGGTTTGCCCATCCATTTCTTCTTATGCCCGAAAACGGCTCATCGAACACAAAGTGCAATTTGTCATTCCGGGCAATCAAATGTATCTGCCAAACTTGAAGATTGATATGAGAGAGCATTTTATTGCCATAAAGCCAAAAGCAGCGATTTTGAGTCCATCGGCCCAGGCGGTAATTCTATATAGCCTTTACAATCCATTGGCGATGCCTGCCACGCCGTCATATCTTGCTGAAAAACTTGGCTATTCCAAAATGACAATGACCAGGTCATTGGATGAGATTGAATCGGCCAACCTGGGAAAAATATCTCGTCAGGGACGGCAGCGAATCTTACAATTTGAAATGACACCATTACAACTCTGGGAAAAAGCACTCCCCTGCCTGAAGTCACCGGTCACGAAAAATGTATGGCTTACTTCTTTGCCGAAAGACTTGGCCGTTATCCAGGCGGGTCAGTCGGCCCTGTCCCACTATTCCATGCTGGCACCACCTCATATAAATGAATATGCTATCGGTAAAGAAGACTGGAAAGCTTTTAAAAAGAATCACTCCGTTGAAGAACTGAAATATCCGGAAGATGCAGGAATAAAATTGGAAATATGGAGTTATCCGCCCAAATTGTTTGCTCAAGATGATATTACCGATAAACTTTCGGTTTATTTAAGCCTCAAAACAGTGAAAGACGAACGCGTTGAGTCCGCACTGGAAAGGATGATTAATAAAATGGAATGGCAGGGAATAGAATGATAAGAGGAATAGAATTATTCAGAGACCACTTTCAAAATTATGTCGATAAATATACTATTATTGGTGGTACCGCATGCGATATTTCCCTTAACAGAATGGGGCAGAAATTCAGGGCGACAAAAGATATTGATATTGTACTTCTTATTGAAGCGTTGGATGCGGAATTTTCAAAAGCATTCTGGGATTTCATCAGAATGGGCGGTTATAAAAATCAGAAAAAAGCAACGGGCAAAAAACTGTTTTATCGATTTGACAGGCCGGAAAACAAAATTTATCCCTACATGCTGGAATTGTTTTCAAGGAAACCAGATGTCGTAATAATTCCCTCCCATTGTCATCTGGTGCCAGTTTCCATAACCGAAGAAGCCTCAAGCCTGTCAGCTATTTTATTAAATGATGATTATTACGGATTTATACAAAACGGAATAACGGTTGTCGATGGTCTTTCTATCGTGTCTGCTGAGTACTTGATTCCATTAAAAGTAAAGGCTTACCTTGAACTGACAGAACTAAAAAAAGAAGGAAAACATATCGATAATAAAGATATCAAAAAACACAAAAACGATGTCTTTAGATTGTATCAGATTCTTTCTTTAGAAAATAGCATCTCTTTGCCGCCACAGGTGGCAGATGATATGAAGTTATTTCTCAATAATATATTAACTGAACCAATTGACTTAAATAATATTGGTCTGAAAAATACACGGTTAGATATAATCATTAACGATCTTGAAATAATTTTCAAATTGTAATACTTCTTTCAATACGGCCTCACCTGAATCCATAGAAAGATCTCAGCACCTTACGTAAATGACTCTAATTATTCCTGGGCTTAAATATGAAACGAAACCGAAACATACTCATAGTTCTTTTCCTGCTCGCTGTACCCTCTGTAGCGCAAGCCAATGTCGGCACCCCTTTGATATGGACGGGCATGTTTCATCTTTTCGTTGGTAATTTGATCATCGGTATCGTCGAAGGCGGCATACTTGCAAAAAAGTTTGGCCTTTCCAAACGGAAATGTACTACCTTGATGATTCTGGCCAACTACTTTTCGGCATGGCTCGGCAGTTTATTCATCGTCAATAGCATATCGCATGCGCTCCCGATGGACTTAAACAACATATGGCCTTTGTTATGGTTCATGGCTGCTGTTACCTATCTGGTCACGCTTGTCCTTGAATTTCCATTTGTCGCATTTGCCTTCCGCGGCGATAAAACCTGGTTTCGCAAGTCAATTCGGGGATCGCTGCTTATCCAGACGATTTCGTATGGTGTGCTGTTCGGGTGGTATTGGCTGGTAAGTGGTACATCGCTTATCACAAAAACAGATATCGTGCCACTTTCGTCAATGTCCCTTCCTGAAAAAGTTATGGTGTACTTTATCTCCGTTGATGATGGCGACCTCTATGCCGGGTCCATGCAGGATACAAAATGGCAAAACACCTTTGACCTCAATTCCTCGAATAAAAACGACCGCCTTCTGGTCAAGCCATCATCCTACGATCCAGGCTCATGGGACTTAATTGCCCGCCTGGAAGCAGACAAGTTTAGAGAACCGAAAATTATTACGGTGGAAGAACAATTTGCATTAATCACAGCACCATCATGGCGAGGTACAAATCCTGATTCACCTCAATATAGAGGAACATGGTATAATTATGGTAAAGTACCCAAATTAGGCGATGCCGAATCCAGTCCATGGGAGTTCCGGTCAGGTTTCTGGGGAATTGAAGGCCTTTATGGAGAAGAATCTAATTCGAATAAACAAGTCTCATTTTCCCTCGAAACCCCGTTTATTTCCTGGCCGGTCAGAAACGCAATTCACCTTCCAACCGACAAAATATTGCTCCAGCTTGGCAATGATCAGATTTGTATATATGACCCAGTCAAAAACCAGATCGCCCTGCTCACACATGGCCGAGGGGCAATTGCTGTAATCAAAAAGGAACCGTAAAGAATTTCTACGAGGAACAGTGACAGATCTTTAATATGACACACACACAGAGACCCTGTATTATTCTCCTCCTCGTGTAGGAGCACCCCTCGAAAAAACTTGCCATTCCCCAGAGGGGAAAAGATACCTGGCCGGTGGTTTTAACCACCGGGCATAATTGGCAAATATCCCAGTCCTGAAAGGACGTCGTAAAGGAGATGAACAGTATATTGGCCGCGGTATCAAATTGAATATGATAAAAAACAGTATACAATCATTTCATCCGTCGTTCTTTCAGGACTGATTTTTTCATATATTATGCCCCGGCGTCTGCGACCCGCGGATTGGTTCCGGCCCCTGCCGGGTTTATATCGATTTCTGAGAAGTTCGCAAAGACGGCCAAAATCACATGACTATTTTCATTTTTGGGAAAATACTAAAAACGCATCCATCGAAAACAGGAGGACTTATCTTCCCATCAATGTCCCGTAAGTCACTACATAACAACTACTTAGAAAAATATCCACGCATTGAAAAATCAATGACCAGCCCATGCCCTGGCACGATAGAAATCATGATTGATAAATATATTATTTCTGTTATAATATATGAACTGTCAAGGTTAAGGTTTAGTTTATAAGTGATTTTTAACATAGAGAGTGACCGCAATTGAAAATTCCCGTTAAGTCGGGATATGACGCTGGCGTCAAATATGGGTGATGAAATGAAAGTAAATTTAAATGGCCGTCCTGAAGATTTAATTCAACGATGTGACATTTGCGAGTATTGTATTTTCGAAGATATTCTTTCAAAAGAACAAAGAAAGATCAAAGTTCTTGACCTGGAAATCCCTGAAAACCATCTAAACAGAATAACAATTGAACAACTCTGCGGCATGCAGTATGATAAAGTCTGCCCGATGAAGTATGTCGCCATGAGAGCCTCTTGTGATGACCGGACAGCCATGCAAATGGGAGTGGTTAATATTTTCGTTTGGGATCTTGGAAAACAACAACACCAAAAAATTGATTTTAATCAGGCACTTGCAAATTGGACAAAGGACCAGGACCTGGGCAGAGGGATAACGGAAAGTTACGCAAAAAGATATGAAGAAATATGGAACCGGGGCATTCGGCAAATTAAAAATAATAGCACCGTCAAAAAAAAGCAGATACTAACCGCCGACCATATCTATGAAATCGTTATCGCAAAACCACACACCTATGAACAAATGCTCACGCTTCTGGATACGTTGATCGCTGAGCACAAAGAAAGAGATGCTTTTTAAAACGCGGCAGATATCGCGGCTTCTCTGTTTGGCTTGTTAATCCTGAAACCCGACGGACAGGCCTTCAGAATTGAACCGCCATGCCGCGTTTCAAAAAAAGGCTTGAACAAAGCGAATCCAGCGTCAGGGCAATGTCCATTTGCCATCAGCGATATTCATGATGAAAGGCCCGGAGCATGAATCTCAGGTCTTCGCCTTCACCCTCGGCCGCATCCGGCTTCGCGCCTAGCTGCTGAGTTTCACCCATCCGGATCGTGCTTTCATCCATCCATTGCCGCGCTTCGGCGTGACCATCGGCAAAACCAATATTGGTCGACCGGCCATGCCAGATCGAAATAGGGTTCCACCATGTAAAACTACTGGGGGCACTTAGGATCCAGGACCCCCAATTCGACCCATTATTTTCTTCCTCTTCGACAAAGACCAGTCTCTCAGCCGCCCCTTTTATCTGGGCCGTTTTTTTGTATTGAAAACCGGCAATCCATCCGCCATTCATCGCATCGGAAATCGCATAGCTGCGAAACGGACTCTGCTGCTGGGTGACCGTTTTGCCGGCATATTCCCGCCAGGTTTTATCCGCAGGGCAGTTATAAACATCGGGAGTTTCCAGGTATTTATACAACGCCCCCTGCTTGATCCCTTCTGCTTCACGGTCATAACTATCCATCCCGGCCCGATAGGCCGTATTCGTCGTAGTAATGGCCGGATGAACCCAGTCATGATCCTTAATCGGAAAACTGCCATGGCCAACCTGTCCGCCGACAAGTTGATCCTCATTGGCAGTGGCGTAGATCACCCAGGCTTGTGAAAGGCTCTTGATATTCATCAGGCAAGTCGCTTTGAGGGCGGATTGCTTGGCCTTATTAAGCGCCGGCATCAGAATCGCCACCAGCAAAGCAATAATTGAAATCACAACCAGCAGTTCGATCAAAGTGAAACCGCGATGGGGCCTACGCCATAATGTCGATACGTTTTTACGCTTCATGGTCTGTCGTCCTTTCGTTTAGATACTCGCATTATGCCATAAACACGATTCAAATGCCAGTACAAAAATACTTAGTGTGTTTTTTTGAACATTTGACAAGAAGTTAAAATTCTTCCGTCAAAGGTCCTTTTTGACACAACCATCATTTTTCGCCGCTAAAACCCACTTTTAAGACGCCAAAAAACAGGTTCCAAAAATACTTATGACGCTGGCGACATTATATGCCGATAAAATAAACACTGATTCACGCGTTAAAAGCCATTTTGACGTGTAAAAATAATGTAGATTTAATACTGGGATCAATACGCGACAATACTTTTGACACTGCCATCGTTCATCCGATTTAAAAGGCCTGCCCATGCGGATAGATATAAGTTCTGATAAGTTAATTGCCCGTCTTGACTTACGGCAGCCGAAAGATCGTAAATCACTCAATTATGACTCTATTGCCACCGCCCTGACCCAGGTCGGTATCGCCGTGGATGAAAATATCGCCCAACGAATAAAAAAAAGTGCTCAACGGGCACGCCTCCGAATTACCCGTCATAGCCGAAGGAACAGCCCCGGAGCTTGCCGAAACAGGTTATTTTCAATGGAATGAGAAATACGACCCGGAAAAACTTAAAGAAAACCCCCACCACCAGAATCATGTACCCGCCTTAAAAACACCCCTCAAGATCCGGGAAGCCGGCTCTAACAAAACGCATGACCCTGCCGCCAAAGAACAAATAAAAAAGCAGGCGCCCGACAAACACCCGCATCTCAATTTTTATGAAATTTCCAGCCTGATCATAGTCACCCAAGGGGATCACCTCGGGACGTTGCACCCAACAACCACCGGTAAACCGGGACAGGACGTTTTCGGCAATAGTATAGATCCCGGGAAAAAGAAGGAGTTCATTATCATGCCCGGCGACAATGTCGAAGCTCGGAACGACGGCCATGACTTTTACGCCCTCTCCAACGGTATGCCAAAACTCAAAGGCAACGTCCTCTCAGTGGACCCGACATTGAACATCGAATCAGATGTCGATTTTTCAACCGGGAATATCCATTATTCCGGTGATATAACGATCAAGGGCGACATAAAAGATATTTTCGTGGTCAAGACAGACGGCAATATCACCGTCGAAGGAACCGTAGAGGCCGCCCAAATCGAATGCGGCGGTTCCCTGACCGTCAAACGAGGCATCCTGGGCAAAGAGAAGGGATCTATCTCAGTCGGCGGAAACCTCACCGCCAAATACCTCTCCAACGTCAAGGCCTGGGTAAAGGGTGATGTGGTCATTCACTCCGAAATTGTGAATACCGAATTATACTGTGCCGGAAATGTCACCTTGGAAATTGGCGCGCTCCACGGCGGGAAGGTCACCGCCGCCGGGACGATAACCGCACCGGAAATTGGCAGTGCGGTCGGGGTGCGAACCATTCTCCAGCCGGCAACAGACCCGTTCCTCGAACGGCAGATTCAGGTCTTAAAGAATGATATTGCCAAAATGACCGGCCAAATCAATAAACGCATGCCCGCGGCCCAAGCCTTACTGGCCCAACTGGGCGGCAAGACGAATGATAAACTCAAAGGCCTGGCCGATGAGATCAAAACGTGTAAGGAAAAAATAAAGCAATCCGCCCAGGTCGCTCAACAAATGGAACGGGATCTCAAGAATTGTACCGGAACCGTCATCGTTCATAAAACATTGCATACCGGGGTGGTCCTGGTTCACCAGGGCCAGCCCATCGCGACCATTAAAAACGAAATGATCGGCCCCCTGGAAATCGTCGTTAACCCGCAGGACAACCAATCCGAACCCCTGAGTTTTCGGGTGCCCACCGGAAAATAATGATTTCCACGCCACAAGTCATTTACCCGTTTGTTAACTTCCACACTTTTCTGTACACGCATCCCTTAATCAGCAGGGATTTATCGCATTAAACGAACAATGACGACTTTCATATCGATCCCGAACGTGAGCTAAAAAACATCAAAGACTAATGGTTGCATGGACTCCTGTTAATCGGTAAAATGAACCCGCGAGTAAACACCCCCGCACCATAGATCATGTTGATTTCCGCGTCAGAAAGAGTGATGACGCTGGCGTTAAAATGCACATTTTTTAAAAAAAATGGAGACTCATATGCTCATCTTACTCATCATGTCAACCGCGACAGTGGCCTTTCTCCTGGCCGCACGATTTTACGCCCCGGTCATCAGCAGAATCCTGGGTGAAAAAACCGACCGCATCACCCCGGCCGTCACAATAAACGACGGCCGCGACTACGTCCCCACACGCACCCCGGTCGTCTTCGCCCACCATTACGCCTCCATCGCCGGGGCCGGCCCGATCATCGGCCCGGTAATCGCCCTGATCTACGGCTGGGGCCCCGCCCTGCTATGGATCATACTGGGCGGTATCTTTCTCGGCGCCGTCCACGATTACGTCGCCACCTACGTCGCCATGCGTGAAGGCGGCAAAAACCTCACCGTCATCGCCCGACGCTACATCGGCAAAGGCGCATTTATCATGCTCCTGATCCTTCTGATCGCTATTTTAGCATTGGTGTGCGCCGCCTTCTTAGATCTTTCCGCAAATGCCTTAACCTCAAAAGTCCCCGTTGACGCGCTGCAGTTGGGGCCCGACCAAACATTTTTCAGAGTCCAAGAGGGCCGGGCCATTATCGGCGGCATTGCCTCGATGTCCGTGGTGGTCATCACCGCCTGCTCACCCTTGATCGGTTTTTTATACCTGAAACGAAAATGGCCCGTGAAGCTCTGCTCCTTACTGGCGCTGGCCATCTGCGGCTTCTCAATCCTTATTGGCCTCTATTTCCCGATGTCCGTCGAACCATTCACATGGAAAATAATGATCAGTGGCTACGTACTCATCTCCGCGGGCCTGCCGGTCTGGCTCTTCCTCCAAAGCCGTGATTTCATTAATGTACACATTCTCTATTTTGGAATCGCCTTTGTCGTAACAGCATTGATCGCCGCGGCCATTCGCGGCGGCGGCCAGGTCGCAAATG
This sequence comes from Phycisphaerae bacterium, assembly GCA_021736565.1. GTDB lineage: Bacteria > Planctomycetota > Phycisphaerae > Sedimentisphaerales > SM23-30 > JAIPFO01. The sequence continues at coordinate 9,628 of JAIPFO010000018.1, forward strand.
TAAACAGTATCCCCATGAATAACTGGGCCGAAGGAAGCAGAACGTTCGGGCCCGGCTGGCCCCTGATGTTCATTGCCATTTCCTGCGGTGCGGTCAGTGGCTTCCACAGCCTCTGCGCCGGCGGCACCACCTGCAAACAACTGCAAAGCGAAAAGGCCGCCCGGCATGTCGGGTTTTACGGCATGCTGCTGGAAAGTTTCCTGGCGGTTTCTGTGATATGCTGCCTGATCGTTGGCCTGAAAATGAACAACTATATGGGCTATTGCTATCCGGATGACCCCGCTATTAAGCCCAATGCAATATTAGCCTTTGCCATGGCCGTTGGCCACACCGCCCACTACGGCCTCGGACTGCCGGTTGCCATTGGCGCACTGGGTGCCATGCTCATGCTCGAAGGCTTCCTGGTCACCACCCTGGATACCGCCATACGACTCACCCGCTACCTCATCGAAGAAGGCTGGCAAATGATGTTCAGTAATTATGACCTGTTCGCTGACGATGCCGATTTACGCCACACCGATATTGAACTGGCAGGCACCGAAGGAATCGGCGTAGAAAATGTCCATCCCGAGAGCCCGCCTTCCCCAAATATCATCCAAACCCGGGGCCTCACCCGGGCCTCCCTGACGTTCCTCAAATACTACTGGGTCAACTCCGGCATCGCCGTCGGCATCATGCTGCTCCTGGCACTCACCAACAGCTACCAGGCCGTCTGGAAAATCTTCGGCTCCGCCAACCAGCTCCTCGCCGCCCTGGCACTACTGATCGCCACCACCTGGCTCCTGAAAAAACGGAGGTTCATCTGGTGTACGCTCTTACCCGCAATTTTCATGCTGGTCACCTCCATCACCATGCTCATCCGACTACTGGTCACCGACTACCTCCCCGGCGTCCAAAACGGCACCCCCGGAAAACTCCCACTACTAACCGCCAACATCATCGTCCTGGCCATGACCACCGGAATCATAGCCCTCATCCTCAAATGCTGGAAAAATAATATCAGCGAAAAAGAATAACCTTGAACAGGATGGGCCGTGCCCACCTATTTTAATATTTTAAAAAGGAATGCCCCTTACTCTTCCTCAATGGACAGCGATAACATTGGGTGATAATTGCATCAAAGTTTTATTTAAGGAGGTAATAATATGCCAATGAAAGATGCCTTAGCTTTTGGCGGATCGTTTGCTATGCCATGCTGTTTTTATTTGTTGGTAGTGTAAAAACGGTCCTGTAACTCAATGGGAAATATTTTGGGATGACCCTAAGAATTGGAAAAACAAACGATCACCTTAACCAATATCGGAGCTGTCAATGATTATAGACAAAATTGAAAATGCTACACTGTACGCCGCACTGGGCGACAGACTGACCAAAGGGCTTGCGTTGATACAGAACCCGTCGCTGCCTGACAAAGCCCCCGGCAAATACGACATTGACGGCGATAATCTGTTCTATATGATTCATCACTATGCCACAAAGGATAAAGATGAGATTTTATTTGAGGCTCACAAAGACTACATCGACATACAGGCCGTCATCGAAGGGGCCGAAACCATCGGCTGGGCTCCGGCCGATACCCTTGAAATTGTCAAGCCCTATGAACCGGACATCGTTCAATGTTCTGACCCTGACCACTATACAGAACTGAAATTACCCAAAGGGACTTTCGCAATTTTCTTCCCAAACGACGCCCATAAACCTGGTTGCCACTATCACCAAAAGGGCGACGTGATAAAAGTTGTCGTTAAAGTTAAAATCTAAAACGACCCGATCAGCCAGGGAAAACAAAGGGGACAGGGTACTTTTTGAGAGATGATATTATGTAAGCCCGCATATCACAAGTGCTTACGAACTCTCATACCGCGTATTCCCCTAAAGTGCGTTGCTTATCTTCCCAGAAATTCAATGAACACAGGCAACGAAACACAACCCTCTTGACAGGCTCACTCGCAGTGATCATCTTGAAGGTGTGAATAATAACTCCTATGATTTCTTTTTGTAATCGGGATTGGGTGTGGGCATTTTTGCATCAACCTGCTTTCGCCAGTCATGCAGCATTTTGACCATGGCTTTTGCTTTCCCCGGCATCGTCCCGGCCAGGTTATGCTTCTCACCGATATCCGCTTTGAGGTTATACAATTCCACTCGCATGTCATCGTAAAACTCGATCAGTTTATAATCACCCATGCGAATAGCGCCCCCCGGCGTACCGCCCTGGTTGCCATGGTGCGGATAATGCCAGTAGATGGCATCTCGCTTGAGCGTCCCGGTCTGCTTGAGCAGAGGAACCAGGCTCACGCCGTCGCAATGCTGCTTCGGACGCGCCGGTAGCTGCCCCATCTCCAGCATCGTCGGGTAGAAGTCCGTACTGATCACCGGTTCATCGCACACACTGCCAGGTTTTGTCACGCCCGGCCACCTGATGATCATCGGCTCGCGGATCCCCCCTTCATACAGCCAGCCCTTCCCGGCCCGCAACGGTAAATTCGAAGTCGGGTGCCCTTCGGAGGTCGAAAGGCCGCCGTTGTCGCTCATCATGATCACCGCCGTGTTCTTATCCAGCCCGGTGGCCCGCAGCTTATCCAGCACCTTCCCCACCGCCTGGTCCATCGCCGAAACCATCCCGGCATACACAGCATGTTCCTGAACCTGCCGAACTTTTCGCGAACCTTCTTTGCCCCAGATATCCCCGGCATTTTCCATCGCCTTCCGTTTCGCTTCGTATTTTTCCTTTAGATCTTTCCGCGTCATCAGCGGGGTATGCACCGAATAAAATGCCAGGTACGCCAGAAACGGCTTCTCGGCGTTCTGGTCGATGAATTTACAGGTCTCACTGGCCAGCCGGTCAGGCAGATGTTCGCCCTCGGGCCCATCCTCCAGCCGGGGATTGCCATAGGGTGAAAAATATTTCTTCCCGCCGTAAGGCCCGCCCCCACGCCAGCCCCCTTGATTAACATCAAATCCCTGGTTTTCCGGCCAGTATTTATCCGTCTCACCCAAATGCCATTTGCCCGCATAGAACGTCTTATACCCATTCTCCTGCAACGCCTCAGCCAGGGTCACTTCCTCCAGCGCCAGGTGTGTGTTATACGCCGCCGGGAAAAGCGACTTACTTTGCTGCCAGCGACTCTTCGGATTGGGCTGGGGCGCACCAAAATAATCGGTCGTGTCCATCCGGGCGGGGTACTTGCCCGCCATAATACTGGCCCGTGTCGGTGAACAGACCGGACAGGCCGCATAGGCATTGGTAAACCGCATCCCCTCCCGGGCCAGGCGGTCCAGGTGGGGCGTGTCATAAAACGAACTGCCATAACATCCCAGGTCCGTCCACCCCAGGTCATCCACCAGCACAAAGACAAAGTTCATCTTCTTCCCGACGTTTTCAGTCCTCGCTAATCGAGGGACCGCCAGAGAGGCTACACCCGCACCCAAAACTTTTATAAAATCACGCCGTGAATAATTGATAAGCTTCATTAAATACTCTCCAATCGCTAGGGGTTTATTTATTTTGACATCACATTATTCCTGGTTGACCCTGCCGAAGTTTTTCGCCCGATCACATAACGTAAATACTACAACTAAAAAACTTACATCTCTGTGAAGCGGGCATTTTTTCACTAAGCCTGCCATAATAAAACAGTAGGGCTCATGGTATGAAAATCACAAATACACAGCGTGAATAGCGCGCTCTTCGGTAACCAGGTAGCGTATTGTATAATACCCCCCCACAAGAGTAAACCCAAAAGGTGCCCATAGGGACGCCCGTGTGAAAATTTGAACGCTTTCCAGGGTGTTCAAGCATCCCGCTGATATTTAATAACCGTAAAAGAATGAAATTTTCTGAAAAAACCTGTCTATGCAACTGAAAAGGGTAGCCTCCTCTCTGCCAGAAATAAAAACCTGGAACACCGACACCAATTATGACCCTGACACACCCAGATTCTCCAGATCGTTTGCATAAATTATCTGGGCCTTCCAATAGGGCAGCTCAGGGCTTCATCAGTGCCATAAACACCTTAAAAGGGCATTCCTGACGCCTAATAGCATTTTTATGCATCAATATCAACCCCTGAGGCGACCCGCATCTTATAAGTTTCGGAAAATGAACTTCAAAAATATTCACGATCCTGACACCATATTTGTCTCGCGCATCTATATTCCTTGCCCTGACCCCTTCCCTTTGGTATCCTAAAGTATTTGACTTTTATGATTCACCATGAGGAACAGTACATTGCCAACTGAAATTCTATCATTCCTGACCCCACCCCAGCAGCAGGCCGCCAGTCATATCGAAGGGCCCATGCTCGTCCTGGCAGGCCCCGGTAGCGGAAAAACACGCGTTATCATCCAAAGAATCGCCTATCTGGTCAGTCAGGGCATCGATCCGCACCATATTCTCGGAATTACCTTTACCAACAAAGCCGCTGAAGAAATGCGTAACCGCCTGGCAAATATGAATATCCAGCGCGGGGCCACCCTCTGCACCTTTCACAGCCTCTGCGCCCGGCTCATGCGCGAATACGCCACCGAAGTTGGCCTCCCGGCCGATTACAGCATCTATGACACCGCCGATCAAAAAACCGCCATGCGAGAGGCCCTCAAGCTATGCAACCTCGACGCCAAAAATTACCCCCCCGAGCGAATGCTCTCCCGGATCAGCAAATACAAAAATGACTTACAGCTCCCCGATGATATTGTCGAAAAAAATCAGTTCGATTTCATCTCAAAGATGATCGCCAAAGTCTATAAGGCCTACCAGGAAGTCCTCGAAACCAACGGCGCGGTCGATTTCGACGATCTGCTCATGAAATTTGCGTTTTTACTCCGCGACCACCCTGAAATCCGCCAGCAGCTCAATCGGCGATATCAGTATGTCCTGGTCGATGAATATCAGGACACCAACCACTGCCAGTATCAGATCGCACGGGGCCTGGCGATGGATCATGCCAATATTTTCGTCACCGGCGACCCCGACCAGTCGATCTATGGCTGGCGAGGTGCGGACATTGGCAACATCCTGGCATTTGAAGAAGATTATCCCGATTGCAAGGTCGTCAGCCTCGAAGAGAACTTTCGCAGTACACCCCAGGTGCTTTCCCTGGCCGATGAGCTGATCAAATCGAACAAGGAACGTAAAGACAAGGGCCTCTTCACATCCAATCCCGACGGGCCAACCCCCGACCTGAACGAATATTACAACGAATACGAAGAAGCCAAGGGGCTGGCAAAATGGATCAAACAGCAGCGGGAAGACGGCCTGGAATTCCGCGATATGGCCGTCTTCTATCGGGTCAATTCCATGAGCCGGGTCCTGGAAGATTCACTTCGAAAAGAAAATATCCCCTACCAGATCATTCGCGGACTGGAATTCTATCAGCGAAAAGAGATCAAGGACATGCTCGCTTACCTGCGATTGCTCATCAATCCCGCCGACCAGGTTTCCATCACCCGGATCATCAACCGCCCAACACGGGGTATCGGCAATACAACGATCTCACGGGTCATCGACCAATGCAAGGAAACCCACCAGGATATGTGGTCGGTCTTGAATGCCATTGAATTGGTGCCCGCCCTGAATGCCGGGGCCAAAACAAAGGTTAAGAAATTTGTCGACCTGATCATTAATTTACAGACCGAGCTCGAAGGGCCAGTCGCTCCGGTCATGCGACGCGTCTATGAAATGACCTCGCTGAAAGCCGCACTCCTGGCCGATAAAACCGAAGACCCTGCCCAGAATGTTGAAGAACTCATCAGCTCCGCCGAACAATACGACAGCGAATCAGAAAATCCCAACCTCGCCGAATACCTCCAACAGGTCGCGCTGGCCAGCGATTCCGATGCGTATGACGCCGATGCCGGGGCCGTCTCACTGATGACACTTCACGCCGCCAAGGGTCTGGAATTCCCCGCCGTCTTGATCATCGGCCTGGAAAACGGCCTCATCCCCCATTCACGAAGCCTCGAAGATGCCCGCGAAATGGAAGAAGAACGCCGATTGCTCTTCGTAGGCATCACCCGGGCCGAAAAAAAACTGACCATGAGTTTTGCGCGGTTTCGCACCGTCTTCGGTTCCTCCCAAGCAACCGTCCGCTCTGATTTCCTCCGAGAACTCACCGGCCTGGAATTTATTGCGGCCCAGGGCGAAGACGCCGACTTCGGCGGCGGTAACAACTTCAAAGCGACCGGTAACGCCCACTCCGATTATGATACAGAACCCGATCCTTACGAATTAGAAGACCAGGGCCCCAGCTTCAACACCGGCCAACTCGTCCGCCACCCGTCACTGGGCATCGGAAAAATCATCGAGGCCATCCCCGCACGAGAAAACTCCAAAGTCGTCGTCCAGTTCAAAACCAAAGGACGACGTACCCTCATACTCAAATACGCCAAACTCGAACCACTGGACTACCCCGACTGACCCCTCTACCACCAAAAAGGGACAGGCTGCTTTTGTACCCAAAAGAGGCCTGTCCCGTTTCCACGCTGCTCAAAAGACGCCTCTCCCACTCGCTTACTTTTTCACCGGCGCACCCAACATCCCCTGCATCTTAAGAAACTCACTTTTATTCGCATCGGGCATATCTGCCGAAAACCGACTGTACTTGCTCGTGACAATATCCGTCGCCTCCTCGATCCGTTTCTGCGTCAGCGGATGCGTCTGGAACATCTCCCCCAGTCGGCTCCCCTCCTCGTTGGACAGTGATTTTAATATCTTCAAAAGCTCCACCGACCCCCACGGGTTGTACCCCGCCCGCGCCATATACCGTATCCCTAGTGAATCCGCCTGATATTCCTGTGTCCGGCTGAACTTCATATTCACCACATTAAACGTCAAGGCCCCGACCGTCTTGGCCGCCTGGGCATGCTCTTCACCCGCCGCCATCTGGGCGATCTCCAATAATACCGAGCTCCCCATCTGCCGCTGCAACTGCGAAACACTGTGCATCGCCGCCACATGACCGATCTCATGGCTGATAACTGACGCTAATTGCCGTTCATTCTCCATTATCCGCATCAGGCCGGTCGTGACATACACCTTGCCGCCCGGCAACGCAAACGCGTTGGGAATCTCAGATCGCAGCAGGCCAAACTCATAGGGGATCTTCCGGTCCGATTCCGCCGAAACCTTTGCCCCGACACGCTTGACATACTCCTGAAGCGTTGCATCCGCCACCAACCCGTCAAACTGCTTCTCAAACTCCGGTGCCGCCTTCAAACCCAGGGCAATTTCCTCCTTTTCAGAGATAAAAACCAGCTGATTCTTCCCCGTCGCAGGGTTCACCTGGCAGCCCGCCACACCCATCACCAGCACCATCAACCCCAACGCTATGTTCAAAAAACTTCTGCTCATCATATTTACTCGTTTCTTCTTATACTTGATTTTCGTACTTTTTAGTATCCTGATCCCGCCTGCAGCAGGGCTTTCTCATACGCTTTGTAGAAGGTAACTTTTCGCACTTTTTAATACGTTAATTCAACAATAAATCAACGATTCAAAAATAAAAAGTACGAAAATAGACGCTTTCGAATAGGATCTCCAAAGCCGGTCCAATAAAGACAAAACACGGATTCCTGCATCAACTGTCTTTATTGTAGCCCACTCCCAATCCCATTTCAACCCCTTTTCACGTCAACATCTGCCTTGACCTGCCAGATGTATTCCGGACAGGGGCGCTGAAACTTCTTGCGACTCCATCGTAATCCCCACGCCAAAAGCCATTTTTTCCCTTTACAATCGCCATTAAAGGGCTGAAAACGGGCTTCGGGGGCCGACACGCCAAAAATGACGCTCGCGTCATTTATACTTGTCCACATAATACATTTCTTTGTCGGAATGAGATTTTAATGGCCAATTGTCTGTCCGGAAGGGGTAAGCGGGAAGCTCTTGATTGTTCATCAGGCCGCCGACCGGTAAATTCGACGAGGCATAACGCACGGCCACAGGGTGCTCGACCTCCTCGCTCCAAACCGTCAACTGGCTGCCTCTGGGGTCGGCGATGGCTTTGGCATGATGAAAAACCCTGTCTTCCCCGGCAATGTAAAAGCCAACATCCACACTTTTATCAAGGGTCAAACCTTCTGAAGAAGATTTTTCAAAGTGAATAACGCACTTGCCCTCTTTAACGTCCATACTTTCATAGATGGGGCCTCGCCATTTAATGGCCCGACCGTGCAAATCTTTAACGTCATAAACGGTCGCCAAGGCCCAACGGGCAGAACGCTGGCCGACCGGCTGCTTGTGCCTGGGGTGAATATTCCCGTCAACGTTACAATCAAATGTGACGATAAGACCCGAATCAGGGGTTCGACGCCAGGTATTGAACTGGATCTCCCTGATTATGTTTGTCGGATGATTCATGTCGTAGGTCATGCTGCGCCGCGTGCTCCATCCGGCAATTTGGATAATACCGAACGGAAGTTCCGGATCTTTAAACGTTTTACGCCAGTCGGAAATAACCGCGGGAAACGTTGCAGGGAAAGGGGCCCACTGGCCAAAACAATTGTTCTCTCCCTGGTAGAACAAAACACCTTTAATACTGAGACCGGCCAATGGCGTGATCATCGCGTTCATCATACCGGCAGGCTGCCGCTCAATAAGTGAAGGGTCCCTGTAAGATTGGATATTGGGTTTACCAGGTGCGCGTTTGCCTTTTGCTAAAGTGGCAATTGCCTGTTTCCATTTTTCAACATCGTTTTCATAACGCTTCCGGGCGCCTGCTTCCCCGCCTTGGTCGACCCATTCCTTGCAGGCCGCGGCTTGTTGCTCGAAAGCTGGCCTCACCTCAGGAATACCTTTTAAAGTGTCAAGGCTAACCCAGTGCTGGGCCATGGTCCCCCCCCAGGAGGTGTCAACGATGCCAATCGGGCATTTGAGAACACGCTGCAAACGCCTGGCGAAGTAGTAGCCCACAGCGGTACACTTACCCGCATTCTCTGCGTCACAGGAAAGCCAGTGACCAGGAGATTTTGCATCGTTGTTGTCAACCGGAAAGTCCGCCTGCTCTTTTTCGCTGGCGACAAGAGGTAAACGATTAAAACGGATCGAAGGGTAATCGACGGACAGAAGTTCTATATCCGCGTCACGCGTGGAGGATAATGTGCGTTCCATATTGCTTTGCCCACCGCAAACCCAAACTTCACCCACGAGAATATCTCTGACAGTCAGTTTATCGCCGCCCGAAGCGATCGTCATTGAACGGCCTTCAAAGCTGGCTTTAAGAGGGCGAAGGCTGATTTGCCAGGCACCGTTGTTATTACTGGTCGTTTTTACTTCCTGACCGGCAAATTTTACCGAAATCGCCTGACGAGCCGCCGCCCATCCCCAGATGCGAACCTCCTGACCTTGCTGTAATATCATATGGTCAGAAAATATATTGGCCAATGTCAGCTGGCTAACCGTTCGGTCTGGACGCTGAGGAAAACTTTGGGTTTCATCCGCACGAACAACAGGCGCACAAGAAATTAAAAAAACAACGATAATAGATATAAAACGCAACATGAGTTCTCCTTAGGGTTCTGGATACAATTAGTAGATATCCTGGAAGCATTCACAGATATTTCGACGCATCGGGCAACACACCCCGTGCCAAACACCCTGTCCATAGAATTTCTGATCATAACATGACTCCCACGTCAAAAGTCAATTTTGAAGCGATATATCCGACTTTAAGACGCGGAAAACAAGCTTCAAAAATACTTATGACGCTGGCGTCAAAAAGGCCCATGAGACATCAAGATCAATCCGCCAAAAGCAAACGGACGCCATTGCACTTGCGAATTATAACACAAAATGAATAGATTTCACACTTTTTTCATAAATCCCCGGCCAATGCCACAGCGTTAATAGCGAGGATCACTATACCCCAGGCAATCACGGCGATGCTCAGCACGGCCAAAGCCAGTTCAAGAGGCGCCCCAAAATGATGGGGGACTGATGGGGAATTCCCCCCCAGTGTTGCAGGGGGTTGTGTTTCCCTGCCAGCGATAATAAGGAAATGCGACATCTATGCAAAGGACATAAGTGTTTGTATAATAAGAAATTAGGTTGATAATATATTTTTTCTTTATCTCTTTTGCTTGGCAGTCCAATTCACTTGACGCCCCCTGAGACGAAAAATCACCCCCCTAAATGCTCAGATGTTGCAACCCGATAATCAAACGAATCCGAAGGGGCTAAAAAAAGCCCTAAGGTTGAGTTATGTTTATGTTGACCAGGGCAAAGCGATTTATTATAACCAGTTACAAGATTAACTCCTGTTTTTGACAATTTTCGATGGGAAGGATCTCGGAAGTGGAAAACGAAAAAACTTTAAGAACAATTGGAAAAAAGCTCCAGCGCTCAGAAAAAGGGAAACGCACGACCAGGAAAGGTAT